>DATKHX010000066.1:0-4114 GCA_035510075.1 Allostellaceae bacterium | reverse complement strand
AACCGCAGCACGGCGTGCGTCAATTGCCGATCGGCGAAAGTTTTGGGCAGCCGCCAGCGCAGCCAAGCCGGCCCGCGCGCGGACGGATAGGCGGAGGGCGCCCCGATAACCGCGGAATGCTTTCCGGCGGCGATCGCGAGTTCTTCGCCTTCCTCGTCGTTGCAGACCCGGGCTGGCGCCCGCAAACCAATGTTTCGGCAGGCTTGCGCAATTAAAGTGCACATCTCCCGGTCCCGCTCTGCGTTGCCGCTCGATTTCAGATGACGGTCGAGCACGATCGGCGTGCAGGTCGCCCAAGTCCGAGCGGTAGCAACATAGGGCGAAGGGTCGAGCGACCGCTTTGTGCCACCGCCCGATGGCGTAAATGTCAGACAGGAGCTCTTAAGCGGCAACTCGCGCCGATCCTCGTTGTCATTCCGCGGTGCGATGGCTTTGACCGCGTTTTGGAAATCGGCGTCGTCGAGAAGCTCGGCCTCGCCGGGAGGGATCAGGCCGAAGCCAAAAACGCGGCCGTCCGCATAGGGCGACCCGAGAAAGGCGAGCGGCGCGATCGCGAGGTGCGGCTCGCGAAGAGGTGAGCCATCCGGGTTATGCCCGGATACGATGGCGGGAATAGCAGTTTCGCCAATTGTCCTCTTATAGCCGGCCATCAGCACATCGCGCAGCGCCTTGCCGATCACGGCGGCGGCCCGCAAATCAGGCATCTCGCCGCCGACATGCTCCAGCACCAGCCAGCGATCGGCAAACACCCCGCGGGGGCGTTCGTCGCCGCTGACAGTGTCGATACGCACCTCGTTTCCGGGGCTCGGCCGTTCCCTCGCTTCATAGACGCGCTCCAATTCGGCCAGCCGGCCGCGATAGATTTGTCGGCGCACCGGGGCGGTCGCTTCCGGCGCATTCCCGGTGGAAAAGCGGCAGCGCGTCAGGCTCGCGGAATGGCCGATATAGGGCGTATCGGCCGCCAGCGCATTCAGTGCGGTCAGGATTTCGCCGTCGGCTTCGGCGGCGCGCCAGATGAGCCGCACGACCGGATCGTCCGGCCGATACGCCGGAAAACGGCGCGGCTGTCGGCGTCGGGCGGTCGGTATCACGGTTGGGTCGCCGACCCTTCCGGTCTGCGGGTCGTTTGGCGGCACAAAGACGGTGGCCCGCGTGCGCGCAAACCCGCCGCTCGCGGCAAGTTCCGGGGGAGCCGGCAACGTTTCCAGCCATTTCAAGGCGCGGTGCTCGTCCGACTGCTTCCCGCGCGCGCCCCAGGCGGCAACCAGGGCCGAGAACACCCGATCCGGCTGCGGCGGCCAGTCGGGATCGCTGCTGGCTGGGGTCCGCGCGGCGAAGGAAACGCCGAGCAGATGCTCGATCTCGAGGATCAAGGTCATGGCTGGGGATCGGCTTCGCCGCCCTCGCCTTCGAGTGCCAGCCGCTGGCTGCGGCGCACGATCTCCACCAGCTTGTCTTGTGGCCTGAGCCTGATCGGCTCGGCGTAAAGATGCAGCTCCGCCTCGCGCGCAGCCGCGAGACTGGCGGCATATAGCCTGCGTGCCGCCTCGCCGTCGATGTCCAGGCGATCGACAGCTCCATCGGCATGCACGAGTTCGAGCGGCGCGCGGCCGTCGCAGACCAGGTCGCAGCGCGACCGCAGCGAATACCCGCGCGCATCCTGCTCGGTCAGCGCAAGAATGCCGAGTGCGGCTAGATATGTCCGCCCGGCTATGTCGCGCTCGCCGCCGCCAAAGCCGAGCCGGCGCAGACCGGCAAAGCTCAAGACGGCCGTATGCTCCGCGTGGTCGCAAGTGATGCCGAGCGGCTGCACTGTGGGTGCAATGTTGCCGTGATTGATCTCGGAGGGTCGCACCGGCTTGGCGTTTTTGCCGGCCCGCTCCTTGACGGTGTCCCAGCCTTCCGGGCTTTTGAAAACCTCGACCCTGCGCAGAATGCCGAGCGGATCGATGCGGCTGCCGGTGCGCCGGCCCGCGGTTCGCACCTCGATCTCGCCGGTGCGGGGATCGGTCGGGCCGTCTTCGACCGGCACGTCGACGGCGATGATTTCTGAGACCAAGCAGCGCGGGAATTTGGCGCCGAGCCCACCGCCCTCGCCGGTCGAATGCCAGGCGCCGAACAGCAGCGCGGTCGGCGACGCCTCCAACAGCGCCGTCGCATCGCCGGGCTTCGCCTGGGCGAGGCGCAGCCCAAGCGGGCTTTTCATAAAGGGCTGCCCGTCGAGCAGGCTGTCGCGCAAAATCGCGTCATAGACCCGGTGCGGCGCATCGAGCGAAGTGATTTCGCTGAGCCCTGATAAATTGGCGTCGGTGAAATCGACGGTCACATAGGGAAGTTCGATCGCCTTCTCTCGGAGCGCGTCGAGCAGCGCCTCTTCGAGCCGGTTGGCTTGGCTCTGCACCGTGTCGACCAGCACGCACCAAACTTCGCGCGCATCGATATGCCGGCGTTCGAACACGTGCCGCGGCCCGTGCCCCCGGCGCTCCTCCGGATAGGTCGGCGGAAAAATCTTGTCGTTCTTGCCGCCGACCGGCTGCAATACCTGTTTACGCCGCAGCGCCGCGTCCTGCGCTACCGCGTGCGTCAATGTCGCATAATCCATTTTCGTCTCCCTGTACCGGGGACATATTGACCGCAGGCGCAGTCAAAAAGCCGTCCCAATCGCAGCTGGTCCCAAGCAATAAGGATGTGGCTGAAAGGCAGCGGGCCCCTCAGCCACATCCGCAATCTGCCGGGCGGCATCCAGGGCGCACGCGCCCCGGCCTCATTGAAGCATGGACTTGGGCGGAGCATGATCCGTCGTCAGCGAAATGGCCGGCCGGCGTTTTCTTGCCACTTACCTCAGGTTGATATCTGTGATAATCTGCGCCCGAAAGTAGGGTGTGATGCCCACGGACGAGCAGCAATTCGAGTTCCATCTCCCGGCGCCGCCGGCGTCGGGCGAGGTGCCGCTCATTCCGGCGCGGATGGTCAACGAGTTCGTCTATTGCCCGCGGCTCGCGTACTTAATGTGGACGCAGGGCGAGTGGGCGGAGACCGGCGACACGGTCGAGGGTCAGCGCGTACATCGGCGGGTCGACCGGCCGAGCGCGCCGTTGCCGGCGCCGGAGACGCTCGACGCGGCCGAGACTGCAACAGCGGAAAAGATCGTCAGCCGGTCGCTGACCCTGTCGTCGGATGCGCTCGGCGTCATCGCCAAGCTCGATGTCGCCGAGGCCGAGGACGGTGTGGTGACCCCGATCGACTACAAGCGCGGCCGGCGCCCGCACGTCGCGCACGGCGTCCATGACCCGGAGCGCATCCAGATCTGTCTGCAGGCGCTGCTGCTCGAAGAGCACGGCTACCGCGTCGAAGAAGGTGCGATCTATTACGCCGAGAGCCGCGAGCGGGTGCGCATCGTGCTCGACGAGGCGCTGCGGATAGCGGCGCGCAATGCGGTCAGCGAATTGCGCCTGATCGTCGCACAGGGCCGCATCCCGCCGCCGCTCAGCGACAGCCCGAAATGCCCGCGCTGCGCCCTGGTGACGGTGTGCCTGCCTGACGAGGTCCGCGCGCTGTCGGGCTCGTCCCTGGCGCCGCGGGCGATCGCGGTTCCGCCGGACGAGGCGTTGCCGCTCGTCGTCCAGTCGCAGCACGCGCGGATCGGCAAGGACGGCGAGACGCTCAAAATCGCCGACGAAGAACGGGGCGAAACCCAGGTTCGGTTGATCGACATCTCGGATGTGGCGCTGTTCGGCAATGTGTCGATCACGACGCCGGCATTGTCCGCTCTGCTCGACCGCGAGATCCCGGTCAGCTTTCACAGCCATGGCGGGTGGTTTCGCGGGGTCGCGCACGGCGTCGGCCATCGCAATGTCGAGGTGCGGACTGCGCAGTATCGCCTGAGCTTCGACGAAGCCGCCTGTCTGCGGTTTGCCCGCGAGCTGGTTGCGGCCAAGATCACGAACCAGCGCACGATATTGCGGCGGAATTGGCGCGGCCTGCCCGAGGAGCGGCAAGCAGCGCTCGGCCGCCTTGCCGCCGCGCGAAGGGCCGCCGCCCGCGCCGCGGCGCCGGGGTTGCTTTTGGGTGTCGAGGGCGATGCCGCCGCGGTGTATTTCCGCGCCTTCGCCGG
>DATKHX010000065.1:0-3277 GCA_035510075.1 Allostellaceae bacterium | reverse complement strand
CGCGCTCGCGATCCGATCTTCCGGCCTGTCTTTGGGAACGCCCCACCGCGCCATCCGTTTCCCGGCACTGCTGCGGAGCGGGTCGGATGAGCCTGATGTTGCCGATCGCCCTGGTGCTCCTTGCCGGCTGGGTATGCCTTGCCGGCCAACTGGCGGCCGCCCTGCGCTTTGCCCGGCGGCCGCTGCCGTCGGCGGCAAAGCAGCCCGCGGCTTCGGTGATGAAGCCGCTGCACGGCTCCGAGCCCGGACTTTACGAGAATCTGCGCTCTTTCCTCGAACAGGATTATCCGGATGTGCAGCTCGTGCTTGGCGTCAACTACCCCCAAGACGGGGCGCTCGACGCCGCGCACGAGCTGATTCACGACTTTCCCGAGGACGACATTGCGTTGGTCGTCGATGGCCGCATCCGCGGCAGCAACCATAAAGTCTCGAACCTCGAAAACATGTTGAGGTCGGCGCGGCACGACATTCTGGTGCTGGCCGACAGCGACATGCGCGTCGACCGCCGCTATCTCGCCGCCGTGACGGCGCCGCTCGGCGATGCGGGCACCGGCGTCGTCACCTGCCTCTACAAAGGCACTTCGAGCGGCGGGTTGTGGTCGGATCTAGGCGCCTTGCAGATCAATTTCGGGTTTCTCCCGAACGCGCTTTTCGCTGATGCGCTGGGCCTCGGGGGCGGCTGCTTTGGCGCCACGATCGCGCTGAGCCGTGCGACCCTCCGCCGCATCGGCGGTTTTGCACGGCTGCGTGACGAGCTTGCCGACGATCGCCGCATCGGCGACGCGGTGCGGCAACAAGGGCTGGCGGTCGTGCTGTCGCCTTATCTCGTGGAAGCCCGGGTGTTCGAGCCGTCCTGCACCGCGCTGTGGCGCCACGAGCTGCGTTGGGCGCGCACTGTGCGCGGCCTTTCCCCGGCCGGGTTTATGGGGTCGGCCGCAACCCATCCGCTGGCGATCGCCTCGCTCGCCGCCGCCGGCGCCGAATTCCGCTCGACCCCCTGTATCCTCCTTGGGATCACCTTTCTTTTGCGATGGGCCGCGGCGGGGGTGATGGCACGGGTCCTCGGCCTCCCGACCGCGAGGCTCTGGCTTCTGCCGCTGCGCGACGCCTTGTCCTTCGCCGTGTTCGTTGCCAGCTTCTTTGGTCGGCGGGTTTTCTGGCGGGATCATAATTTTGACGTCGAGCCGAGCGGCCGGATGACGTTGGCCGACGGAGAAAAGGGCCTATGATGAAAACCTTGTTTTTGCATCCGCCGTCCTTCGACGGCTTCGACGGGGGCGCCGGCTCGCGCTATCAGGCGCGCCGCGAGATCCGCTCGTTCTGGTATCCGACGTGGCTCGCCCAGCCCGCGGCGCTGGTTCCCGACAGCCGGCTCGTCGATGCGCCGCCGGCGCGGCTGCGGCTCGGCGACATCCTGCCGCTGGCCGCGGATTACGAATTGGCCGTGCTGCACACCTCGACCCCGTCTTTCGCCTCGGACGTGAAGGTCGCCGAGGCCCTCAAGGATGCCAACCCGCGGCTCAAGATCGGCATGGTCGGCGCCAAGGTAGCGGTCGAGCCCGAAGACAGCCTGAGGGCGTCGCCCGCCCTCGATTTCGTCGCCCGCGAGGAATTCGATTTCACGATCAGGGAGGTGGCCGCGGGCCATACGTTCGATACGATCGACGGTCTCAGCTGGCGCGGCGCCGGCGGCAGGGTCAGCCACAACCGCGACCGCGCGGTGCTCGAGGACATGGACGAGCTGCCGTTTGTCAGCGAGGTCTACAAGCGCGACCTCAAGGTCGAAGATTACTTTATCGGCTATCTGCTGCACCCCTATTTGTCGCTTTACACCGGGCGCGGTTGCCGCTCGAAGTGCACGTTTTGCCTGTGGCCGCAGACGGTCGGCGGCCATCGTTACCGGGTGCGCAGCGTCACTCACGTCATCGAAGAGATCCGCCTCGCCAAAAGCTGGTTTCCGCAAGTAAAGGAATTCTTTTTCGACGACGACACCTTTACCGACGACCGCCCGCGCGCCGAGGCGATCGCCCGCGAGCTGGGCAAGCTTGGCGTAACCTGGTCGTGCAACGCCAAGGCGAACGTGCCGCGCGCGACGCTGGAGGTTTTGCGCGACAATGGGCTGCGGCTATTGCTGGTGGGCTACGAAACGGGCAACCAGCAGATCCTCAACAACATCAAAAAGGGGATGCGGGTCGACATCGCCCGCCGCTTCACCAAGGACTGCCACGAGCTCGGGATCACGATCCACGGCACCTTCATCCTCGGGCTTCCCGGCGAGACCAGGGAGACGATCGAGGAGACGATCCGCTTTGCCGGCGAGATCAACCCGCACACGATCCAGGTGTCGCTCGCCGCACCCTATCCCGGCACCGAGCTCTACCGGCAGGCGGTCGCGAACGACTGGCTCGACACGTCTCACGCGGAATTGATCGACGAACGCGGGGTGCAGGTTGCGCCGTTGCATTATCCGCATCTGTCGCATGGCGAAATATTCGAGTCGCTTGAAACTTTTTACAAACGGTTTTACTTTCGCCGTCAGAAGATCGCCTCGCTCGTTGCCGAGATGATCAAGAGCCCGCAAATGATGCGCCGGCGGTTGCGCGAGGGCGTCGAGTTCTTCCAATTTCTGCGCCACCGCGAAATGGCGGGGTGAAGCGCTTTTGAAAGATCGCCCAAACGAGTGAAGATCGCCCAGACGAAAAAACCTGGCGCTTTGCCTTCAGCGGGGAATGCAACGAGGCTGTCTATGATAAGAGGTTTAGTTAAATGTGATTCAACTGCTGAACTCGATATCGAACTCAGCATCGATTCCATTATAGAGCGTGTACGATCTTATGTCGCCTCTCAAGGATGAAGCAAGATTCGACTTGCCCATGAAACAGGACTTCCGCATCACACAAGCATGAGAGATCGGGATCCCCCCGATGAATGGAACTCTACTATCAAAATCCTGCGGAAGCTCGAAGCTATAGCACCCACTGGTTTCCAGGCAGTAGATCTAAGCGCGCTCTTCGTCGTCCCCGCGAAAGCGGGGACCCAGGGGCCCGAGGATTTCGCTAGGCGCCCTGGACCCCCGCTTGCGCGGGGTGACGGGGCCTTGCCTAAGTCGCGCGCTTGAGGCAGTTGATCGTCTGCGCCGACGATTTCGGGCTCGACCCTGCGGTCAACGCGGCGGTCGAGGAGGGGCATCGTCACGGCATTTTGTCGACTGCCAGCCTGATGGTCGGCGCGCCGGCGGCGGCGGATGCGGTGGCGCGGGCGCGCCGGCTGCCCGGCT
>DATKHX010000064.1:0-11528 GCA_035510075.1 Allostellaceae bacterium | reverse complement strand
CCGCTCAGGGTCAGTTTGACGCGGTCGCCTTTCGGGTCGGGTTGGCGCTCGATCGCCATGTCGAAATCGATCGCGCTCATGATGCCGTCGCCGAATTCCTCCTGGATCAGCTCTTTCCAGGTCGTCCCGTAGACCTGGACCAGCTCGTAGAAACGGTAGACCAAGGGGTCGGTCGGCACGGCGGTCGGCAACGAGCCGCGATACGGGATCTCCTGCAACAGGCTCTCTTCCTCGGCGTCGAGCCCGAGCAGTTTCGCGGCGCGCTCGGCCTGCTCGGGCCGCAATTTCATCTGCCCCATCATGGCCGCGGTCAGATAGACCGACGAGCCGCCGCCGATCTCGGCGACGATCATTTTCCAGGTCAGCCGTTTCGCGCGCTTGGTCGCGACAATCTTCCGGGTCAACTCGTCACGGGTCACCGACGCCTCCCAGGTTCGGGTCATCCCCCGATCGCAGCAACCGGCATGCCAATTCCGCGTCAGCCGGTGTAATCTCCGCCCGCAAGGTCAAGGTACTGCCCGCCGACCTCGGTAACCCCAGGAGCCCGCCATGACCGGCCCGAATCGCCCGAACATTGTCTTCATCGTCGTCGACGACTGCGGCTACGCCGATCTCGGCTGCACCGGGCAGACCGGCTACCGCACCCCGGCGCTCGACCGGCTCGCCGGTGAGGGGGTTCGGTTCACCCAGGCCTACGCCAATGCGCCGCTGTGCACCAACACGCGCGTGGCGATGATCACCGGGCGCTACCAGTACCGCATGAACCTCGGCCTCGTCGAGCCATTGCGCCCCGCCAATCGCGACGAGCCGGAGATGGGCATCCCACCCGGCTTTCCGACCTTGCCGGCGTTGTTGCGCGCGGCCGGCTATCGCACCGCGCTGATCGGCAAATGGCATCTCGGGTTTTTGCCGAAATACGGCCCGCTGAAAAGCGGTTACGACGAATTTTTCGGCATCATGGGCGGCTATACCGGCTACTACACGCACAAAGGCGAGGGTGGCGAGCCCGACCTGTATGAGGGCGAATTGCCGGTCGAGCGGGCGGGCTACGTCACCGATCTGTTGAGCGAGCGGGCCTTGGCTTACGTCGAAACCGCCGCCGCAGCACCCGCGCCGTATTTTCTCAGCCTGCATTACAACGCCCCGCACTGGCCGTGGTCGGCGCCCTCGGTCGAGGCGGCGGCGCGCGAGCGCGAACTCGACCGGGCGGAAATCATGGAGGGCGGCAGCCCGCGCATCTACGGCGAGATGATGCAGATCCTGGATGCCGGGATCGGCCGGGTCGTCGATGCGGCCCGGCATTCCGGCAAGGACACGCTGGTCATCTTCACCAGCGACAATGGCGGCGAGCGCTACTCGAACATCTGGCCTTTTGTCGGCCGCAAATGGGACTTGCTGGAGGGCGGTCTGCGGGTGCCGCAGATCGTCTGGTGGCCGGGGCATATCAAGGCCGGCCGGGCGACCGACCAGGTGTCGATCACGATGGACCTGACCGCGACCTGCCTTGCCGCCGCCGAGGTCGCGCCCGATGCCGGCCTGCCGCTGGACGGGCAGGACCTGTTGCCGATGCTCACCGGAAGGGCCCCGGCCGGCGAGCGCACCTTGTACTGGCGGATGGCCAACCGCAGTCAGCGGGCTGTACGGCGGGGCAACTGGAAATATCTGAAGGTCGGCGACCGGGAGTTCCTGTTCGATATCGGCTGGGACCCGCGCGAGCGTGGCGATATGGCCAAGAAACGCCCGGATCTGCTCAACGAGCTGCGCCGCTCGTGGGAAGATTGGAACCGCGGAATGCTGCCCGTTCCCGACAGCGTAACCCCGGCGCTGTCGAATCTGCAGGAGATGCTCTGGTAGGCAGCTCGGGCCGGCCGAAGGCCCGAGCCTCCAAGTTCCGCATGACGCCGACGGAGCCATGACGCCGCCGGAGCGTTGTGAACTGGCACACCCGCGACAATCGGGTGCGGCGGCCGGCGGGTGCCGGCGGCCGGCGGGTGCGGCGGCCGGCCGTCACGGCACCGAAGCGGGGCCGCCGACCGGATGCTCGGCGCAATAGCCGTCGTCGCCCTGCCCGGCCTGGGTTATAAATGTCGTATGCGGCGCCACCGAGGTACCGTCGGGGGCCTCGCCGAGGGGGCAATAGCAGGTGGCGACCGGAACCCCGTTGACGTAGCGCTCCGCATTGCAGGCAAAACTGAAGCAATTGGCCAGCTGATGCCCGAGATTGAGCTGCTTATTGCAGGTCAATAGCGGCGCCTGGGCGGCGGGGCCGGTCGGCACCCATCCGGTGATGGCCTGCGGGATTTCCTTTTTCGGGTCGTAGAGCGACCAGATTTCGCCCTCCGCCGGCGGCTTGCAAGAACCTTTCATATTGCCGCCGGTGACATCGGCAATTGCCTCGCCCGACTCGATCGGACAAGTGCACTCGGCCTCCGGATATTGCGTTGTCCCGCCGCCGTTGACGTTGACCGTTATCATCTTTCCGGTCGGCTTGCAGGTCGATGCCGCGCACAGGGCATAATAGCCGCCGCAGATCCTGAATTCATGGTCGCGCGCGACCGCCGCGGGATCGCCGATCGCGGAGGCCGCCAGCAGCAGGGCGCCCAGCCCGAGCATTGCCCGCGTCAGAACGGCAACCCTTCGCGGTCGAGCGGGTGCCGTCGGTCGATGCGCATCCCGTCGAGAGATCCGGTAGAATTTGACCGTGTCGTGCATGTTGCGCCCCTTGCTCCACCCTCGGTGCGTTTGTCCGAGACCGGAAGGGACTTTGACCGCGAACGGTTGAGCAATCGCCAATAATACACTAAATTATCGTGAACAATCGGCTCCCGGATGCCGATAGCCGCACTTTACGAAGCGAGCTTATTGGGCGGCTGGCGCCGGCACGACGGACCGACGCAAAATCGGTTATGATTTATCCGGGCGGCTGGCGGCCGGGACCAGGCTGCGCTATCGTGCCGCGCTCAGAAGCGGAGCGGAAGGCGAGCAATGAGCGAAACTCGCACCCTTGCGATCGACATCGGCGGCACCGGCATCAAAGCCGCTCTGCTCGACGAAGCGGGCCACGTCGTGGGCGAGCGCGAACGCGTGCCGACCCCGGCCAAGCCGATTGCTCCAGACGTGCTGATGCATGCGATCGACGAGGTCGCGACGCCGCTTGGAGCCTTCGACCGTGTCTCGGTCGGCTTCCCCGGCTATGTGCGCGAGGGCAAGGTGGTGACCGCGCCCAATCTCGGGACCGAGGCGCTGGGCGGCTTTGACCTGCAGCAGGCGCTGAGCGACCATTGGGGCAAGCCCGTCCGGGTCTTGAACGACGCCGATGTTCAGGGATTTGGCGCGATCAAGGGCGATGGCATCGAGATGGTCCTGACCTTGGGCACCGGTGCCGGCACGGCGATCTTTCGCGACGGCGAAGTCATGCCGCATCTCGAGCTCGCCCACCATCCGGTCAGCGGCAAAAAGACCTATGACGAGTATGTCGGCAACGCTGCCCGCCGGAAGAAAGGCAAAAAAGCCTGGAACAAGCGCGTCGCCAAGGTCATCGACATCCTGCGCGAGGTCGTCCGTTTCGATCATCTCTACATCGGCGGCGGCAACGCCAAAGATCTGAGCTTTCCACTGCCGCATGACGTGTCGGTCGTCCCCAACACCGACGGTCTGACCGGCGGGATCGAGCTGTGGCGGGCGTTGCCGCCGCACAGCGCCGCCGGCACGAGCCGGGCGGGCGAGCACGGTAGCGGCCCCAGCGAGACCGCCCCAGATCCCGCCCCAGATTCCGCCGAACAGAAAGACCGCGGCGGCGATACGCCCGCCTGACCGATTTCGTCCTGTCCCGGCACATTGGCGAAGCGCGCGATGCGGCAGCCGGCCGCGATCCTGCTGGCTTTAATCCTGGCCGGTTGCGCCGCGCCGCCGGCACCGGCGCCGCCGCGCATCACGCCGTCGGGAGCAGCCGCGACGACGGCCCACATCCCGCCCTTTGCGCGCTGGCCTTTCGCGCCGTTTTCGCGCGAGGCCGCGGTGCAGATCGCACTCGGCGAATGGCGCGCCTTTCGCCAGCCGGTGGTCTTTCCGAATGTCGAATTGCCCGAGGACGAAGAGCGCGAGGAGGGCTTGTGGCAGCGGGTCGGCCTTTATTGGTGGCTCGGCCTCGACCCGAGCTGGCCGCAGAGCGGCTGGACCGGCATTCACGATGAGAACGGCCAGGTGTTTCCGGCCGGGCGCGACGGTTTCTACGCATGGTCGGCGGCCTTTATATCCTATGTGATGCGGCTGTCCGGCGCCGGTGGCAGTTTTCCCTATTCGGAAAACCATGCCGACTACATCAATGCCGCGGCCCAGCATATTCCTGGTGTGGCGCTCGAACCCCAGCGCGTCGAGGCCTATGCACCGCAACGCGGCGATCTGATCTGCCTGTGGCGCGGCGCCCGCGCGGTGACCTTCGACCAGCTCCCGGCCGGCCGTTTCCCGGGGCATTGCGACATCGTCGTCGAGATCAAGCCGGGCCAGCTCGACGTGATCGGCGGCAACGTCGACAACGCGGTGGCGATGAAATACATCCCGGTCGCCGCCGACGGCCGTCTCGCCGGGCCCGACGGCCTCGTGCTCGACCCCGATCACCACTGGTTCGTCGTGCTCAAGGTCCTCTACCAGCGCGACGGGTCGCCACCGCCGAGCAACGCGATTTCGTCGTCACCGCCCGCCGAGGACGGTCTTGGTCAGAATTCGGCCGCCGCCACCTCGCGGCCGCGGCCGTTGTCGATCATAGCCTCGGCCAGCCAAGGCTCGCGATCGAGCGCCAATCGGTAGAGCGCCCGCACCGAGGCGACGATCTCGCCGTCGCGGCCGAGCAGCTCGTCGCCCATTTCGATCATGCGCAGATTGGGCCACGCGCGCGGGCGCGCCCGGATGACTTGGCCGACGACGTTTTGCGCCGGCCGGGCGGGCTCGTGCTGCGCCAATAGCAGGATCGCCGCCGCCGTCGACCGCGACACCCCGGCATGGCAGTGCACAAGCAGATGCGTTGCGGCCGGCTCCGCCCCGGCCTCGTCCGCGATTTCGCCGAGACTGCGGCCAAAGGCCAGCAGCAGCTCGACATCAAAGCGCTCGGGTGCGATCCACCCCGGCTCCGCTTCGATCACGTCGTGGAAATTCAATTTGAGCCGGCGGCTCAGCTCGAAATCGCGCAGCGGCTCCGGCTCGGGCCAACCGGGATCGAGGATCGAGAGCACGTGGGTGACCCCGAGCGCGCAGTGGTCGGCGAGCTCATCGAGCCCGCAGATCGTCACCCTCAGGGGCGTCGGCGCAGCTATCACACTCACCTCCCTTGCCAACCATGATCCAAAAGCAATGCTGACGCACACATATGGCAAATCTGTGCTCTTTGATTCCGCGCCGCTAAGCCTATGTCAAACAACCCGTGCAAACTATTCCGGGAGACGCGGGCGGACGCAAAGGCATGGTTTGCCGAGCGCATTGCGCCGCCGCCAATCGCCGAGTGTGAGGCACTTCACAATGTCAGGGACGACCCGACGCCATCTCCGGCGTGCTCGATTTTTGCCAGGTGCCGCGATGACGCGACTTTTGCGAGGCGTCGCTATGACGCGACGTTCTGTTTTGGGTGCGGCCGCAGTGCTGGCCGCGGTGACGGCCCCCTCGACACCGGGCGTTGCCGCCGATCCGGCCGCGTTCATCGCCGGGCTGGGCGCCCAGCTGCAAATCGTTGCGCGCAACGTTCCGAGCGACCAACGGCCCGCCGAATTCCGGCAATTGTTCGACCAGGATTTCGACATGCCGGCGATCGCGCGTTTTGTCTTTGGCCGTTATTGGCAAATCGCCACTGCGCTCCAGCAACAGGAGCTGCTCGCCGTGTTCGAGGACTACCTGGTGTCGACCTATGGCGACCGATTGTCAGCCTACGCCGATAGCGGCCGGGCGCCGATCGTCATCGGCAGCCGACCGATCGAAGATGGCGCGCTCGTGTCGAGCGAGGTCATTTTCGGGCGCAACCCGACGCAGGGGGGCCGCGGTGCGCCGCTCGCGCCGATCAGGGTCGACTGGCGGCTGACCGAGGCGGGCGAGGCCTACAAGATCACCGACGTGATTGTCGACGGCGTCAGCATGGCGATAACCCAGCGCTCGGAATTCGCCGGCGAAATCCAGCGCCAAGGCGGGCAGGTGCCGGCGCTGGTGGACATGCTGCGCGAAGAAACCGCGGGCACCGCCCGCTGAGGCCCGATCCTCTACCTTGCCGCGATCCGCGCCGGGACGGGGCGCGTGACGCGCAGCACCAACAGCGAGGCGAGCAGGCAGGCGAGCCCGCTTACTATAAAAGCGAGAAGGTAGTCTCCGGTTAGAGCGCGCAGGGTGCCGGCGCCGACCGCTGCGACGGCACCGCCGACTTGGTGGCCGGCAAAGATCCAGGCGATCACAACCGGCGTGTCGCGGCGGCCGAAAACCTCGTTCGCGAGCGCAAATGTCGCGGGCCCGGTCGCGACCCAATCGAGGCCGTAGAACACCGCAAAGACCGACAGGCTGACAACGTCGAACGGGGTGAACGGCACCACGATCAGCGACAGCCCGCGCAGCCCGTAATACCAGAACAGCAACAGCCGCGGGTTGACGCGGTCGCACAGCCAGCCAGACAGTGTCGCACCGATCAGGCTGAACACGCCGAGCGCCGCCAAGACGTCGGCGCCCCCGACCTCGGAAATTCCGTGATCGGCGCAGTAGGCGATCAAGTGGGTGTTGATCAGCCCGTTGGTCGACAGGCCACAAACCGCAAAGCTACCGGTCAGCAGCCAAAAATCCATCGAATGCGAGGCGCGGGACAAGGTGCCGAGCGCCACGGCGAACGGGTTGCCCCCGTGCCGCGGCTCGCGCGCCGCGCTCGGTGCCGCGCCGTAAGCCCCGATGCCGACATCGGCCGGCCATTCCGGCATCAGCAACATCACGACCGGCACCATCGCGGCGATCGCCAGGGTCACGGTCACCGACACCCCGCGCCAGCCGTAATGCCCGGCCAGCATCGCCAAAACAGGCAGAAAGATCAGCTGCCCGGCGGCGTTGGCCGCGGTCAGCAAACCCATCGCCAGCCCGTTGCGCGCGACAAACCAACGGTTGGCGACCGCCGCCGCCATGCCGACCGCTCCGGCGCCCGATCCCACTCCGACCATCAGCCCCCAGGTCAGGAACAGCTGCCACGGGGTCGTCATAAAATTCGACAGCCCGGTGCCGGCGATCATGACCAGCATGCAGCCGACAATCGTGCGCTTCAGCCCGGCGAACTCGATCAGCCCGGTCAGGAACGGCCCGGTCACGCCGAGCAGGATGATGTTGAGCGAAACGGCACCCGAAATCGTCGCGACATTCCACCCGAAGGCGTGCTCGAGCGGGACGATCATCACCCCGGGAGCGGCGCGGACCCCAACGCCGGCGAGCGTCGCCGAGAACATCACCGCGAGCACGATCCACGCGTAATGCACCCGGCCGCGGCAGAGTCCTGCAAGTCCGGTCGCCGTCATGCGCATTTGCTCATCAAGATTTCACGCCGGAGTTTAGGACAATCGGACGCCCGGGTCGGGACAAAACCCCCTGCACGGCGGGCATGGCTGCGTTCCGCCCGGTTAGCCCTGCCGGTTCACAATGGGCGGCGATCGGCGCGCTCGGCGAGCCGGGCTTCAATCGCATCCCAGATCTTAGCCGCAATGTCGATGCCGTCGAGCCGCGCGATCTCCTGAATCCCGGTCGGCGAGGTGACGTTGATCTCCGTCATGTAGTCGCCGATCACGTCGATGCCGACAAAGACGAGCCCTTGGGCGCGTAAGGTCGGCCCGATCGCGGCGCAAATATCGCGCTCGCGCGGGGTCAGCTCGGTCTTGACCGGCCGCCCGCCGACATGAAGGTTGGCGCGCGCCTCACCCTCGGCCGGCACCCGCAGCACGCCGCCCATCGGCTCGCCTTCGACGAGGATGATGCGTTTGTCGCCCTGCCTGATCTCGGGCAGATAACGCTGCGCCATGACCGGCTCGCGCTGGACCTGCTCGTACATTTCGAGGAGTGCCGTCAGGTTTTCGTCGCCAGCTCGCAGCCGGAACACGCCGGCCCCGCCATTGCCGAACAACGGCTTCAGGATGATGTCGCCGTGCTCCCGCCAGAAGGCGCGGATCTCGTCGCGGTCGCGGGTCAGCAAGGTGGGCGGCATCAGCTCCTTGAAGCGCAGCACGAACAGCTTTTCGGGTGCGTTGCGCACCGCGGCGGGGTCGTTGACCACCAGCGGCCCGTCTTCCGGCAAGAGTTCGAGCAGATGCGTCGCGGTGATGTAGGCCATGTCAAAGGGCGGGTCCTGGCGCATCAGCACGACGTCGACGCCGCCGAGATCGAGCTCTTCGAATTCGCCAAAACGATGATAGCTGCCGGCCCGCCGAAAAACCTCGAGCGGCCGCCCGCGAGCGTAGAGCCGCCCGTCGCGCAAAGTCAGGGCGTCGGGCAGATAGTGAAACAGCGCGTGGCCGCGCGCCTGCGCATCGAGGGCGAGGGCAAAGGTCGAATCGGCGTCGATGTTGATTGTGTCGATCGGATCCATCTGGATCGCGACGGCGAGACCCATGGCTCCCTCCCCAGATACGGCGCCGACCGTTATACCCGGCTTCTCGGCCCGATCGCTCCGCTCAGTTCAGTTGCCCGCGCAGCTGCTGCAGGATCGCGGCCGCCTGATGGCGGGCCATGCCGTCGGGGGCGCGCACGACATATTGCTCGAAGGCGCCGGCGGCGGCGCGGATGTTGCCGAGCTGGCGGTGCAGCATGCCCGCCTCATGCCACAGATCAGCGAGATCGGGCGCCAGCATCAGCATCGTCTCGACGGTTTTGACCGCGCGCTCGTGGCGCTGCTGCTGCAAGAGCCGCGATTTGATGTTGTTCTGCAGGCGCAGCAGCACGTCGCGATCGGAGACCGGGGCATAATATTCCGGCGTCAACTCGCTGTCGGCACCGACCACTGCCTTTAAGAGCTCGCGCAATTCGGCCGCACCGCAGATCTGGCCGTTGTGGAACGGGTCGACGATCAGCCGCTCCGCCTCTTCCGACAGCCGGATCAGAAAATGGCCGGGAAACGCGAGCCCGGCCGCCTCCCAACCTTGGGCGCGGGCGGCATCGATGAACATAATGCCGAGCACCACCGGCAGGCCTTTGCGGCGATCGATGACCCGCATCAGGTTGGCGTTCTGCAGATCGTCGTAGGTCAGCTCGTCACCGGTATAGCCGTATTTCAACAGAATGATCTCGTTCAGCGCCCGGGCGCGCTCGCCAAGATCCCCGGCCGCGCCGGGATGCTGCGCGACATCGCGGGCGATCAGCTGCAGATGATCGCGGTAGCGCGCAAAATCGACGCGTCGGCGCTCGAACGAAGCCAGCGCCAGCGCCGCCTCGGCGATCGGCAGGACGCGCCCGTCCGAGGCGCCGAGCTCGCGCAAAAACCGCGCGCAACTCTCGGGGTCGGGGTCTTCTGGCGGCTCGATCATGTTCCTCGTCGCTTTCTGCCGGCGCAATGCGACAATATTTTTTCGCCTCGCCGGCTGTCCACCGTTATGACTTTCGGCCGTGTCCGGCGCGATGCTTGGCCATGCTCGCCGCCGGTTTAAAAATCCCAGCCCAAAAACCCCTGACTCCCGCCGCCGTTCCTGCAAACCTTGCGCGGCGCAAACGAGAGGAGAGGGCAATCGTGTCGGACACCGGCGTGCGGCCGCTGCGGCGATCATCGGCGCCGGCATCGGCGCGGTTTACCTCGTCGCCCATCTCGGGCTCGCCGGGTTCCGGCTGCGGCTGCACGACATCGACGATTCGCGGCTCGCCGACATCCGCGGTTGCCGCGCGCGGGTCGCATTCGTATCCCGCGCCCGCGGCGAACGCGCAGGAGGATTCGGATTACGACATAAAATTCCCGAAAAAGTCCGCAGGGGTTACTCGGCGGCTTCTGAGATGGGGGCGGGCGGGTGGCGCCAGGGCGCGAGGCCGGCCCAGCTGTCGGCTTCCATAAACTGGGCCCAGCGGGCGTAGAGATTGCGCATCGGTTCTTCGCTCGATTGCGCCGTGGTGATGTCGATGACCTTGCCCGGAAGGCGCAGCCCGTCCCATTCGAAATTCTCGACCGCGGTGCCGAGCCCCATCTCGTACGAATAGGGGTGGCGGCGGGCGATCACCCCACGGCTCGCCTGATGGGCGTAGTTCCAGTTTTCCATGTCGTCCTGCTCGGTCATGCCGGCGGGGCCGGAATAGCGGATGTAATAGTCGCGCAGGAAATCCTTGACCTCTTGGGGCGCCTCGCGGTCGACGAGGAACCAGCGCCACACCTCGGTCTGGTGCGGGCCGCGCGGCTGCCACACCGCGATCGTGCGCGGCTGGCGCGGCAATAGCGCGATATTCGGGAAGATCTCGCCCGGCGCGCCGAGCAGCCGGGCCTCGGCGCCGCGGGTGCGCCGTCGCTCCGCCTCGCAATGGCGGAAATATTCGGAGACGACCGGCGAATGCTGGTAGGTGGCTGGCGGCGGCTGATCCTTGGGCAAGGCGTAGACGATCGTCTGATGACCGCGGTCGGGGATCGCGACGTGCAATTTGCGCGCGATCAGCAATTCGGACATGTCGCGGCGGCCGGCGCCCGATGGGCCGATGCCGGCGAGGTCGACCGAGCGATGGCTGATGTTGTGATAGCTGTCGCCGCTGAAATTTTCGGCCGGGAATTTCCAGTTGCACGGGATCAGCCATTTCTGCACGCCGCCCAGCACCTCGGCCTGGCCCTCGCGCCCGTCGCGGCCATCGAGGATCAGAGCGAGATAACGCGCGAAATCGCCGAGATATTCTTCAAAGGACGGGGCTGCCGGGTCCCAGGTGGCCCAGATCGCACCTTTGTAGTTGCAGAGCTGCGCCACTTCGACCAATCCCCATTGCGCGCGGTCGAGCTTCGAGTGGTAGGCCTCGCGAAAATACGGCACGCCGACCAATTTGCCGTCGGTGCCGTAGCTCCAGCCATGGTAGGGGCAGGTGAAAACCGGCGTGTTGCCCTCGTCATAGCGGCACACCTTCATGCCGCGATGCCGGCACGAATTTAGAAAGACGTGCACCGCGCCGGCGCGGTCGCGGCACAAGATCACGCTTTCCTCGCCCATGCCGGAGACAAAGAAGTCGCCCGGGTTCGGGATCTGGCTCTCGTGCCCGACAAAGAGCCAGGCGCGGGCGAAGAGGCGCTCCTGCTCTTGCGCGTAGATCTCCTCGTTGACAAAGATCTCGCGGCTGACCCGCCCCCGGGCGAGATCGACCAACCCCCGACGATATCCGAATCCCGAGCCCGCTGCCATTACCGCCTCCTGTGCTGCGTTTCCCATGTTATTGCCGCCGCCGTTTCCATACCAGCCACATGCGTGCGAACTCAAAGACGTGCCCGGACAGCGCCGCAGTGGAGAATTAAGGAAGATCGTCTTATTCCGCTGTCCCGTGTATTCTCAGGACAACAGAGAACCGAAAATTGTAAAACTCTCGCC
>DATKHX010000063.1:0-2511 GCA_035510075.1 Allostellaceae bacterium | reverse complement strand
ACGGTCAAACGCCCAGGCGGCGACGCCGCGGTCGTCAGGGTCGGCGGCGGAAAGGCGCTGGCGCTCGCCACCGATTGCACGCCGCGCTACTGCCGCGCCGACCCGGTGCGCGGCGGGGCGCAAGCCGTCGTCGAGAGCTGGCGCAACCTGACCGCGGTCGGGGCACTCCCGTTGGCGCTGACCGACAACATGAATTTCGGCAACCCGGAGCGGCCGGAGATCATGGGCCAGCTAGTCGGCACCGTCGAAGGCATCCGCGCGGCGTGCCTGGCCCTCGACTATCCGGTCGTGTCCGGCAACGTGTCGCTCTACAACGAGACGAGCGGGCGCGCAATCCTTCCGACACCCGTCATCGGCGGCGTCGGGCTGATCGCCGATGCGCATAATGCGGTCGACTTGGCGCTAAAACACGACGGCGATGCGCTGATCCTGATCGGCGAGACCCAAGGCCATCTCGGCGCGTCGCTCTATTTGCGCGAGATCGAGAGCCGCGAGGCCGGCACCCCGCCGCCGGTCGATCTCGCCGCCGAGCGCCGCAATGGCGATTTCGTGCGGGCCGAGATCGGCGCCGGCCGTGTCGGCGTTTGCCATGATGTTTCGGATGGCGGGCTCCTCGTCGCGATTGCCGAGATGGCGATGGCCGGTCGTCGCGGTGCTGAAGTCGAACCGCTGCCGGCCGATCTGCCCGGGAATGCCTTCCTGTTTGGCGAGGACCAGGCGCGCTATGTGATCGAAACCGCCGACCCCGACGCGGTTCTCGCCGCCGCGAAAGCCGCGGGTGTTCCGGCCCGCGTCGTCGGCAGGGTCGGCGGGGTCGCGTTGACACTTCCTGGCGCTGGTGCCATATCCGTTGACGCGCTCAAGGCCGCGAACGAAGCTTGGCTGCCGGGCTATATGGAGCAGATTTGAGCGAGGGGACAGCGATGGCGATGGACGCGGCAATGATCGAGCGGCTGATCAAGGAGAGCCTTCCCGACGCGCAAGTCTCGATCGAGGATCTGCGCGGCGACGGCGATCACTACGCCGCCCACGTCGTCTCCGGCGCGTTTCGCGGCAAGACCCGCGTCCAGCAGCATCAAATGGTGTATCAGGCGCTGCGCGGCCGGATGGGCAACGAGCTTCACGCGTTGGCGCTGCAAACCGGCGCCCCCGAGGAGTGAGAGAGCAGACAATGCCGACCCCGGTGAAGACCTGCCTGCACTTCGACGGTTTCAGCGTGCACGCAATCGTCATGCCCGACGCGTTTTGTGGCTGTCCGATTGAGCAAGGTCGCCGGCGGCAAAAGTGACCCCGTTCAGCTGCAAATCGCTGTGGCCGAACTTGACCCGGCCATCCACGCCTTCGTGGCCTCCGCCAACTCGGTTTCCGAGACGTGGATGCCCGGATCAAGTCCGGGCAAAGGGTGCTTTCGGGCTGCTGGAAGGCCGCATTCTCGATCGCGTTGCGGCAAGTGGCCAACCGGACAGCTATGGGGACGAGCCCGGGCAAGACAATCGGCAGGCGTAGGATAACCCGATCGGCTTCCCTACACTCCCGCTGGGGGCAGGGACGACGATCAACCGTTCAAACTGAGGGCCAGCATCATGGACATTACAGTTCAAGACCGCATCCAGCAGGAAATCGCCGGCACCCCGGTCGTGCTTTTTATGAAGGGCTCGCCGGTCTTTCCGCAATGCGGGTTCTCCGCGGCGGTCGTGCAGATCCTGAGCCAGCTCGGGATCAAGTTCAAAGGCGTCGACGTGCTTTCGGACCCGGAGATCCGCCAAGGGATCAAGGAGTTCTCAAGCTGGCCGACAATCCCGCAGCTCTACGTCAAAGGTGAATTCGTCGGCGGCTGCGACATCGTCCGCGAGATGTACGAGACCGGCGAATTGCGGCAGGTCTTCGAGGAAAAAGGCGTCCACGTCCGCGCCTGACCTGCTGCGGCTTAATCGGCGGGGACGAGCCGCCTCGGATCAAGCCGAAAGATCAGCGGAAAGAAAGGGTAACGCAGCGGTAGATGGCGGGCTCCAGCCTCGGAGACGCCCCACAGCGCGCCATGCTCATCGAAAGCCATGCCCTCGATACCCGCGGGCATGGCATAACGCTGTTCAAAGCGGCCACCGGCCGCGTCGAGCCGGTCGAGAAACCCCCAGCCGAGGTCGCTCCGCGAGATCCACAGCTTGCCCGTGCTATCGATAGCACCGCCTTGCCCGTAAGTCGGTATCGAGACGACGGCCGAGGCGAGGTCGCTCGTCAGCGTCGCGCCGTCTCGGAGGGACTGGATCGTAGCGAGGTCGAATTTGAAGATCTTCGCCGGCCGGTTTTCCTCATAACCGCCGATCCAGATCGCGCCGTTTGCCGAAGCCGCGAACGCGCCTTTGAGCCCGCGGCCGAGCGGGAAGACCCGGTAATTCGCTTTGGCTGCGCTGAACGCTCGATCGAGATCGAATTCGAACAAGCTGCGGGTATCGGCCACGAAGAGCTTGCCATCGGAGTAAGCGAGGCCGCCGGCATGGCCGCAGGGCTGCG
>DATKHX010000062.1:0-2663 GCA_035510075.1 Allostellaceae bacterium | reverse complement strand
TCACGGTGAATTTCGGCACTTGGGCGGTCGCGACCGCCGTCACCATCTTGGCGCCGTCCTTGGCGATGCCGCCCGCCTCGTATTTACGCCCGACCATAAACCCGGTGATGTTCTGCACAAAGACGAGCGGGATGCCGCGCTGCGCCGCCAATTCGATAAAATGCGCGGCCTTCAAGGCGCTCTCGGAAAAGAGGATGCCGTTATTGGCGAGGATCGCCACCGGATAGCCCCAGATGTGGGCAAAGCCGCACACCAGGGTCTGTCCGTAGAGCCGCTTGAACTCGTCGAATTCGCTGCCGTCGACGAGGCGCGCGACGATCTCGCGCACATCATAGGGATGGCGCGTATCGGGCGGGATCACCCCGTACAATTCCTCGGCCGGGTAGCGCGGCGGGGCTGGCGCCCGAACCTCGATCCCAACTTCCTTACGGCGGTTCAAATTGCTGACAATCCGCCGTGCCAACCCGAGCGCGTGATGGTCGTTGACCGCGTAATGGTCGGTGACCCCGGAGACCCGGCTGTGGACCTCGGCCCCACCCAGTTCCTCAGCGCTGACGACCTCGCCAGTCGCGGCGCGCACCAAGGGCGGGCCGCCCAGAAAGATCGTCCCCTCGCCCTTGACGATGACCGACTCGTCGGCCATCGCCGGCACATAGGCGCCCCCCGCGGTGCACGAGCCCATGACCAGCGCGACCTGTGGCACGCCCGCCGCCGACAATTGCGCCTGGTTGTAAAAGATGCGGCCGAAATGATCGCGATCGGGAAACACCTCGTCCTGCGCCGGCAAAAAGGCGCCGCCCGAATCGACCAGGTACAGGCACGGCAACCGGTTCTCGCCGGCGATCTCCTGGGCCCGCAAGTGTTTTTTTACCGTCATCGGGAAATAGGTGCCGCCCTTGACCGTCGCGTCATTGGCGACGACGACGCACTCCCGGCCCATGATCCGCCCGATGCCGGTGATGATCCCGGCCGCCGGCACCTCGCCGTCATACATGCCAAAGGCCGCCAGCGCCGACAATTCGAGAAAGGGCGAGCCCGGATCGAGCAGCAGCCGCACCCGCTCCCGCGCCAGCAGCTTCCCGCGCGCGAGATGCCGCCGCCGCGCCCCCTCGCCGCCGCCTTCCTCGACCCTTGCCAATTTCGCGCGCAAATCCGCCACCAGCCCCCGCATCGCCACTTCATTGGCGCGAAACGCCTCGGATCGCCGGTCGAGCAAGGTGGTGAGGACGGTCATGACGCTCGCCAGCTTATCGGAGCAGCGCAGACGTGCAAGCCAGCGCAAAAAATCGCCGCACGAAAGTGATGGATCGGCGCTCGTTGAACGCGGCACGTCTCTTATGATCGTAGGAAGCCGTGGATGGCCTCGGTGAAATTCGTAACCGATAACGCTTAGCTTTTTCGCCGCGTCGGCCGCCGGACACCCACGCGTCCTTGCCCGGCGTTCCCGGCCATGCAATTCTTCTCAAAGAAAAACGAGTGCGCCGTGGCCGGCATCCGCCGCCCCGGAAATTCAGCGCGGTGCCGGCTCGTCCGGGGAGGATCGCTATGCCGATGCTCGACACCGATGATTCGGCGCTGTGGTATGCGCTCAATCGGCTGATGATCAATTACTGGGCCGAGGTGGATCAGAACGGCGGCGATCGGGCGCACGAATTTTATTTGCCGGACGCGCTCTACGCCGTTGGCAACAACCGGTTCGAAGGCGTCGAAAAGATCCGCGCCTTCTATGCCCGGCGCCGGCAGTTCGGCAACACGACGACGCGTCACTTGGTTGGCAATCTTCGCGTCTTTCCGGACGATGTGCGGCACGTCCGGGCGGCCGGGGTGATGAGCCTCTACCGCGCCGATGGCCGCCCGCCGATCCGGGCTGTGCGGCCGCCCGCGATGATCGCCGATTTCGAGGCTCAATGCGCGCTCGCCGAGGACGGGCTGTGGCGCTTTCAGTCGCACTTGCTGCGACCGGTTTTCGTCAGCAGCGACCTCCCGGCCTCGATCTCGATCGACCCCCAACGCCTGTGACGCCACCTGCCCTCCCGCCCCGAGGAGGCAGTCGCCACTTTCTCCTTCCCCCGTACCACTGGGAGCTGGAGAGGGCCGCCCGCAACCGAGCCGGCCCCGACCCGCCATTCCTCCCTCGCCCCACCGGGGGAGAGGGCAGGGTGAGGGGTATTTGTCGGACGGGTGCCAGCACTCAGGCTGATTCAAACCGAGGCCGTTGATTGGGACCATTAGCGAAAAAAGCGGCGGAAATAGTCGTTGCCTTTAGTGCTTGTCGTCGGGATCACAGCGACTGAAGGTCTGCCCGGCGCACACCCTGCCATATAGCCAAAACCTCTTATTCGAGCGCGTCGGCTATTGGGGGTGTTCGCCGTTTTTGTCGGCTTCGGTTGTGCACACGTAGGTGCCGCGCTGGGTGTGGCCGTACCATTTGCCGCCCGTAAAGTGATAGGTGGCGCTCGAGGTGTTGAGGCCACACGACGGTATCGGACGGGCAATACCGCTGCCCGTTTTGCGGGAGTGTCGCGCAGACCGGGTCGACGATAAAGGCAGCGGGGAGCCGATCGCCGCCGCGATCGAGGCGGTGCGAGCGCCGTTACGGAATCGAATGATCACCGAAAGACCGGCGGGCTCCGCCCCGGGCGAGCCGGGGCGGAGGCCGGCTC
>DATKHX010000061.1:0-2203 GCA_035510075.1 Allostellaceae bacterium | reverse complement strand
GACCTCGGCGTGCTGGCCGCCGGAAAAGGTGCCTTGGACAGACCCGAACCGCGGGGCGCCAAGCTCCCCGGCGAAATCGGTGTCGAGTGCCACCTCCGAGCCCCCGGTATCGATGAAGAAGGTGACCGCGTCACTTCCGTTTACGCGCACGCTGACCAGCGGCAGCGGATTTTCCCTGAGAAGCTTCAGTCGCGTGCTTTGCCCGTCGCCATGCACCTCATAGGGCGTCTGGCCCTTGAAGCTTTCTAACTTCGCAATGTTCAGCGTAGGATACCGCGAAATGATCAGCTTGTTGCGGCTCACGTCGACGCCGGCGAGCGCAGCCGCCGCCCTCTGGAAATCGTCGCGGCGATAAAATACCTCGGCCAGCATGACCTTGGCGTCGGTGTCGCCCGGCCGCAGGATTATGGCCTCTTCCAGCCATTTCTGCACATCGTCGAGCCGATTAAAGAGCAACGCAATGCGACCCAATTGAAGGGTTGCGGAATAGTCTTTCCGATTTTGAGTGGTCATTCGCGAATAGAGTTTGTCAGCTTCGGTAAACCTCCCAACCTGAAAAAGCCGATCGGCCGAATGGATTTCCGATTGCTTGGGCTCGGATGCCGCCGGTCCCGAGAAACCACAAGACGCGATAATCGCGGCGAGGGCGACGCAAGTTCTGGCAAATCTCATTTGGGATTCCACTTCAGCATAGGTATTGACGCCTGCGAGTAGCCCACCTTCGGCCGGGCTGGCCTTGGGGGCGGCGCGAACAACGGGTCGGGGTTGCCGCTTGCGCACATTCTGCCGGTCCCGGCATGATGGCGGCGAGCCACCCCATTTGCGCGAGACGATGCCATGCCCTCCCCGCCCGCGCTAATCATCACCGCCGACAGCATCACCCGCGTCGGCCCGGAAGCGAGGGGTGCCGTCGTCGTCAACGGCTCGCATGGCGGCGTCTATGCCGCCTATGTCGCAGCCAAGCTCGGCGTCGCCGCGGCGGTCTTCAACGACGCCGGGGTCGGGCGCGATAAGGCCGGCATCGCCGGGCTCGACTACCTCGCCGCGCTCGGCATCCCGGCCGCCGCCGTCGGCCACCTCAGCGCGCGCATCGGCGACGGCGCCGACATGACGGCACGCGGTGTGATCACCCACGTCAACCCCCCGGCCGCCGCCCTCGGCTGCCGCGCGGGTATCGCCTGCGATGACGCCGCCGGCCTGCTGGCGCAAGCATCCGCAACCGGGCGAGCGCCGCCGCCGGCACTAGAATCCGCGTTTCTGCTGGTCGCCGAGCCGCCCGTGGTATGGGCGCTCGACTCGGCCTCGGCGGTGGCGCCCGAACATGTCGGCACGATCGTCGTCACCGGCTCGCATGGCGGGTTGCTCGGCGGTAAGCCCGAGACGGCACTCAAATACGACGCACTCGCCGCCCTCTTCAACGATGCCGGGATCGGGATCGACGACGCCGGCACGACCCGGCTCGCCGCCCTCGACGCCCGCGGCATCGCCGCCGCCACGGTCGCCGCCGCCAGCGCCCGCATAGGCGACGCGCGCTCGACCTACGAGGATGGTATCCTCACCCGCGTCAACATGTCGGCCGCGGCCCTCGGCATCGCCGCGGGCGTCACCGCCCGCGAGTTCGTCGCCAAAATCCGCGACGCCGTCAAAAACCGGGAGAAGCGCCTATGAGCGAACCCACCCGCGCCAGCAACCGCCCCTCCGGCCGGATGAACGGCGGCCGTGCCATGGCCGAGATGCTGCGCCTCGCCGAGGTCGGGCCGATGTTCGGCATGGGCGGTTTCCAGCTGTTGCCGTTTTACGACGCGCTCGCCCAGCTCGGCATGCGCCACTTCCTGATCAATGACGAGCGCTGCGGCGCCTTTGCCGCCGAGGCCTATGCCCGCGTCACCAACCGGCCCGGTGTGTGCGACGGCACTCTCGGCCCCGGCGCCACCAACCTCGTCACCGGCCTGATCGAGGCGTTGAACGCCGGGACCCCGGTCGTCGCCTTCGCCGGCGACACCAACCGCACCCATTCCTGGAAAAACATGACCCAGGAATGCCGCCAGGTCGAGATCCTGCGCCCCGCGGTCAAAGAGCTGATCCGGGTCGAGCAGACCGCCCGCGTCCCCGAGCTCTTGGCCCGCGCCTTTGCGGTCGCGACCTCGGGGCGGCCGGGGCCGGTCCTGCTCGACGTCCCCGAGGATGTCTGCCACGGCGAGCA
>DATKHX010000060.1:0-11183 GCA_035510075.1 Allostellaceae bacterium | reverse complement strand
AAACAAAGACGTGGATGCCCGGATCAAGTCCGCGCAAGACGACTTAAAGCTATCAAGGGGAGAGCTCGAACACCGTCTGTTCGATGTAGGATTTTCCCTAGGCAGCTCTGCGCTAAAGCGGGACCCCCGGGGACTATCGCAAACGCGGATCTGCGGGAACCGACCAGCAATGACGGCCGCCCATCCTCAATGCGGTAAAGGCTGACAGCGTGGACATTTTTCTTCTCGACGCCGTAATCGACGGGATTTTGCTAGGGGGCGTGCTGGCCCTCTTGGCGCTCGGCCTCAATTTGATCTTTGGCGTTATCGACGTGGTGTGGATCGCCTATGCCGAGCTCGTCATGTGCGGCATGTATGCGATCTATTGGCTTTTCACGTTCTTCCACTGGCCGTTGGTGATCGCCTGCCTCGTCGCGATCCTCGGCGTGGCAGTGCTTGGCGTCCTGGTGCATTTGCTGATCATCGAGCCGGTGCTGGGCTCGCCGCCGATCAACCAGCTGCTGGCGACGGGCGGCCTTCTGTTCTTTTTGCAGAGTCTCGCGACCCTGCTGTTCGGCACCGATTTCCGCAATCTCGGCCTGCGCCTGCCATTGCTCGAATGGGGCGATCTGTCGGTCAGCTTTGCCCGATTGCTGGCCTTTGCCGCAGCACTCTTCGGCGCCGGCGCGCTGTACCTGTTCTTGACGCGCAGTTTTCTCGGCACCGCGATCCGCGCCATCGCCCAGGACCGTGAGATTATGGGTTTAATGGGGGTCAGCCAGCGGCGGATCTACTTTGTCACCTCGGCGATCGGCGGCGGGCTCGCCGGGTTTGCCTCTTGTCTCCTCGTCCTGCAATACGACGTGCACCCGTTTATCGGCAATTCGTTTGGCCCCATCACCTTTATGATTTGCGTCCTGGGCGGGCTCGGCAACATGATCGGCGGCTTTATCGCCGCTTTCATCATGAGCCAGATCATTTCGATCGGCGGCTATTACTTTTCGATCGAGTTCTCCTACGTGCTGGCGTTCCTGTTGTTCATCGTCATGATCTTTGTCCGCCCGCAAGGAATCCTCGGCCGATGACGGGGGCTCGCGTCGCGGGGGCGGCGGCGCTGGCTCTTTTGGCGCTGCTGCCGCTCGCGGCGTCGCAATACATGCTGCACATCGCGATCCAAATCCTAATCTGGGGCTTCATCTACACCGCCTGGTCGATGATGGGCCGTTTTGGCCTGACCTCGTTCGGTCACGGCGCGTTTCTCGGTGTCGGCGCCTACGTTCCCGCGTTGCTGTGGAATTTTTGCGAGCTGACGCCGTGGCTCGGCATCCCGGCGGGCATGGCGCTCGCGGTCGCGCTCGCCCTGGTGATCGGCTATCCGTCGTTTCGCCTGCGCGTCGTCGGTCATTATTTTGCGTTGGTGACGCTGGCGCTGAGCCAGGTTGTGCTGTTGAGCCTCGTGGCGGCACGCGACCTGACCGGCGGCTCGCTGGGCATGACCCTGAAGACGGTCGGCCATTCCTGGTATGCGCTGCAATTTGCGCAAAAGAGCTATTTCTACGAAATCGCGCTGGTCGTCTGGCTCGGCGGGCTGGCGGTCTGGCGCTGGATCGACCACGGCATGTCCCGCACCGCGCTTGATGCGATTTCCGAGGACGAAATCGCCGCCGCCGCGAGCGGCATCGACGTGATGCGCGAGAAGTTGCGGGTCACCGTCGTCAGCGCCGCGCTGACAGCGCTCGGCGGCAGCCTCTTGACCCAGTACATCCAATACGTCAACCCGGAGACGGTGTCCGGTGTGGCGGTGTCGTTGCAGATCGTCTTTGCCGCGATCGCCGGCGGCATGCATGTATTGCTCGGGCCGACCGTCGGCGCGCTGTTTACGATCGTGCTGAACGAGGCGTTGCGGATCGTCTTCGGCATTCATTTCATCGGCGCCGCCAACACGATATACGGTGTTCTGCTGATCCTGTTCATCATCTTCATGCCGCGCGGGATTGCCGGCCTGGGCGAGGAAGCATTGGCCCGCACCTGGCGCCGGCGGTCAGCCGCTGTCGGCATCCCGGCGACGCGCGCCGGGCGGGCACCTTAACCTCCGTTGCGCATCGCTATCTTCGTCAAACGACGCTAATCTGCGAACCTGAAGATTTAGGAGGAAACGCGTATGCCGCAGATGGCCGCCCGCATGGGCGTCCTCGGGACTGAGACCGCGTTCGAGGTGCTGGCCCGCGCCAACGCGCTCGCGGCACAAGGCCGCTCGATCGTCAACCTCGGCATCGGCCAGCCCGATTTCCCGACCCCCGGCCACATCGTCGAAGCCGGCCGCAAGGCGCTGGCCGACGGCCATCACGGCTATACCGCGGCAAATGGCATCCCGCAGCTCCGCGAGGCGGTCGCCGCCGACCTCTACCGCCGCCACCGGGTCGAGGTTTCGCCGGCGCAGGTCCTGGTCGTCCCAGGCGGCAAGGTCACGATGTTCTTCGCGATCCTGATGTTCGGCGAGCCGGGTGTGGAGATCCTTTACCCGAACCCGGGCTTTCCGATCTACGAGAGCGTGATCCGCTTTTCGGGGGCGACCCCGGTGCCGATCCCGCTCCACGAAAGTGCGGGGTTTTCGTTCAGCGCTGCCGAGGTCTTGGACAAGATCACCCCGCGCACCCGGCTGATCATCGTCAACAGCCCGGCCAACCCGACCGGCGGGGTCGTGCCGCGCGCCGAATTCGACCGCCTCGTTGCCGGGCTCGAGCATCACCCGCAGGTCGCGATCCTGAGCGACGAGATCTATGGCGAGATCCTCTACGACGGCGCCGAGCATGTCAGCCTGTTGAGCTATCCGTCGATCCGCGACCGCCTGATCCTGCTCGACGGATGGAGCAAAACCTATGCGATGACCGGCTGGCGGATGGGTTATGGCATATGGCCGAACTCGCTCTTTGCCGCCGCCGAGCGGCTGGCGATCAACTGCCATTCCTGCGTCAACGCCTCAGCACAGTTCGCCGGGATCGCGGCATTGACCGGCCCGCGCGAGCCGGTAGCGAGGATGGTCGCCGCCTTTGCCGAGCGCCGCCGGTTCGTTGTCGAGGCGCTGAACGGGTTGCCCGGCTTTCGCTGCGCCCGGCCGGGCGGTGCCTTCTACACGTTCCCCAATGTGTCCGGGACCGGGCTCGACGCCCGCACCCTGCAAAATCGGATGCTCGAGGAGGCGGGGGTGGCAACCATCTCCGGCACCAGCTTTGGCGAATTCGGCGAGGGTTATCTGCGGTTTTCATACGCCAACAGCCGCGAGGCGATCGCCGAGGCGGTCGAGCGGATCGGTAAGCTGCTGGGCAAGCTCGATGTCGGAAAAGGTTGGCGCGGAGCTGACGATTGACTAAAATTTAAGCAGACCGTGCTTGGTTGACCGGCATTTCGCCGGCTGCGGCAAAGGCGCTCGCCGCGCCCGCGTCGCCCCTGGGGTTGGCATGGGTTATGCTCGGATTTGCGCGGCTGAGGGGGGCTCGGCTGGGAGAGATTGCAAGTCGATGAAAAAGATCGAGGCGATTATCAAACCCTTCAAGCTCGACGAGGTGAAGGAAGCGCTTCACGAGGTCGGGATCCAGGGCATCACCGTCACCGAATCCAAGGGATTCGGCCGTCAGAAGGGCCATACCGAATTGTATCGCGGGGCCGAATACGTGGTCGATTTCCTCCCCAAGGTGAAAATCGAAGTGGTGATGGAGGATGCGCTGGTCGAACGCGCGGTCGAGGCGATCCAGCAGGCGGCCCATACCGGCCGGATCGGCGACGGCAAGATCTTCGTCACCAATGTCGACGAGGCGATCCGCATCCGCACCGGAGAGCGCGGGCCGGATGCAATATGAGGGCTGGCCTTGATCCGCGGCAGACGCGGCGGGGCAGGATTGGCGCCGAGGCCTGTGTCTGCCGGCGGCGGCCCTTCCGCCGGTATACCTTTTAACTCGAGAACGGAACCCCGAGAATGTCGGACACCGGCAAGGTGATGGCGCTGATCAAGGAGCACGAGGTCAAATACGTCGACTTCCGCTTTACCGACCCGCGCGGCAAATGGCAGCATCTCGCCCACCACGTGCGCACGGTGAGCGAGAATTTTCTCGATGACGGGGTGATGTTCGACGGCTCGTCGATCGCCGGGTGGAAGGCGATCAACGATTCGGACATGATGCTGGTCCCGGATTGCGCGACCGCGGTCATCGACCCGTTTGCCGCGCAGAGCTCGCTGATCGTCTTTTGCGACGTGCACGAGCCCACGACCGGCCAGCCTTATGCGCGCGACCCGCGCTCGACCGCGAAAAAGGCCGAGCGCCACCTGGTGGCCTCGGGCATCGGCGACACCGCCTATTTCGGGCCCGAGGCCGAGTTCTTCATCTTCGACGACGTGCGCTACCAGACCGGCATGCAGGGGGCGATGTACGCGATCGACAGCGCCGAGGGGCCGTGGGTGTCGGGCAAGGAATTCGCCGACGGCAATTCGGGGCACCGGCCGCCGATCAAGGGCGGCTATTTCCCGACCCCGCCGGTCGACGGCCAGTCCGATTTGCGCGCCGAGATGCTGTCGGTCATGCACGACATGGGGCTGAAAGTTGAAAAGCACCATCACGAGGTCGCCCCGGCGCAGGCCGAATTGGGGTTCGAGTTCTCGACCCTGGTTTCGACCGCCGACCACATGCAGATCTACAAATACGTCGTCCACAATGTCGCCCAGCAATACGGCAAGACCGCAACCTTTATGCCGAAGCCGGTGATGGGCGACAACGGCTCGGGCATGCACACCCACCAGTCGTTGTGGAAGAACGAGAACACCTTGTTCGCCGGCAATTTGTACGCCGACTTGTCCGAGACGGCGCTCTACTACATCGGCGGGATCATCCGCCATGCCAAGGCGATCAACGCCTTCACCAACCCGACGACCAACAGCTACAAGCGGCTGATCCCCGGGTTCGAGGCGCCGGTATTGTTGGCGTACTCGTCGCGCAACCGCTCGGCCTCATGCCGCATCCCCTATGTCGCGAGCCCCAAAGCCAAACGCGTCGAGGTGCGCTACCCCGACCCCGCCGCCAACCCCTATCTCGCCTTTGCCGCGATGCTGATGGCGGGATTGGACGGCATCCAGAACAAGATCCACCCGGGCGACCCGATCGACAAGAACCTCTACGATCTGCCGCCCGAGGAATTGCAGGACATCCCGGTGGTGTGCGGCTCGCTGCGCGAGGCGTTGGGCGAGCTCAACCGCGACCACGCCTTTTTATTGAAGGGCGACGTCTTCACCCCGGACCAGATCGCGGCCTATATCGAGTTGAAATGGGAGGAGGTGTACAATTTCGAGCACACCCCGCACCCGGTCGAATTCCAGATGTACTACTCCGTCTGACCCCGCGCGGCCCCTGCAACACCGTGGGGCGCAGCAGGTGCACGGCTCCCCTCGGCTTGGCATCCCGAGCGGCGCGCTGCGCTGCGCGGGTTCGGCTGCGAGCTGATTTCGGCGCGCTTGCTGAAAGTCGAAGGCAGCCCTGACGCGGCCCGTTGCGAAACCGGCGCCAGGTAGCGATACCCCACCCTTTATCGCGATCTGGCGGATGCCCCATCTTTTGCTAGCGCCGCTTCGGCGAGCCGTACCCAATAGCTCGCACCGAGCGGCAGTATCGCGTCGTTGAAGTCGTAATGCGGGCTGTGCAGCATCCCGCCCGTTTCGGCGGTGCCGTTGCCGATCCAGATATAGGCGCCCGGCTTTTTTTCGAGGAAAAAGGCGAAATCCTCTGCCCCCATGCTCGGCAGCAGCTCGCGCCGCACATTGCCCTCGCCGACGATTGCGGCGGCGACATTGGCCGCAATCTCGGTTTCCGCCGCCGCGTTCAAGGTCGGCGGATAGCGCCGCTCGTAGCGCAGCTCCATTTCGGCGCCGCAGCCGCGACAGGCGCCGTCGGCGATGCGGCGGATCAGCGGCTCCATCCGGTCGCGCACATCCCCGCTGAACGAGCGCGTCGTCCCGCGCAGCACCACGGTTTCGGGAATGACGTTCCAGGTGTCGCCGCCATGGATTTGCGTCACGCTGACGACCGCACTTTCGAGCGGATGAGTGACGCGGCTGGCGATCGTCTGCAGACCGTTCACGACCTGCGCCGCGGCGACGATCGGATCGATCGCGAGATGCGGCATCGCTGCATGCCCGCCGCGGCCCTTGATCGTGATCTCGAAAATGTCGAACGCGGCCATCATCGGCCCGGGCCGGACGGCGAACTGCCCGACCGGCAATTCCGGCCAGTTGTGCATGCCGAAGACGGCGTCGACCGGATGTTTTTCGAGCACGCCCTCCTCGATCATGACCCGCGCGCCGCCTTCATTCTCCTCGGCCGGCTGAAAGATGAAATGGATCGTTCCGGCGAAGTTGCGGGTCTCGGCCAGGTGCTTCGCGGCGCCGAGCAGCATCGCGGTATGGCCGTCGTGGCCGCAGGCATGCATCCGCCCGCGCTCCCGCGAGGCATGGGAGAACGCGTTCTGCTCGTCGATGTGCAATGCATCCATGTCGGCGCGCAACGCAATCGCGCGTGAGCCGGGCGCCAACCCCTCCAACGTCCCGACGACACCCGTTCCGGCAACACCGCGTTCGACCGCGATCCCGAACGATTCCAGGCGTTCGGCGACAAACGCGGCGGTTTTGTGCTCTTCGAACGCGGTCTCGGGCTGGGCGTGAATGTGGTGACGCCATTGCGTCATCTCGCCATGGAAGTCGGCGACGCGATTGATGATCGGCATCGGACAGCGAGCCTCCCTGAACCCACCGGCAGCTTGGCGAGCCTGCCACTCCGCTGTCAACCGTTCCTGCGCCAGGGTCATGGCGTAGAGCGGGGGACCAGGACAAATACGGCTAAAGGGGGCTCTCGATTGAAGGATTGGCCCGATTGCCACGTTGACGCTGCGTTGACGGCAGGTCGGGTAAAGGAAAATCCACCTGCCTTTGCCTCGTTGGCGAAACGTGGAGGTTATGCCCGCTCCCGACGCGACCGAGTGCGCCGACGCCTAGCGGAAACGAAATATTGCCACATTCGGTTGCAACCCGAGGTATATTGGGTATCGCCATTTGTTTGACACGGAGCAGAACATTGGAGCTTGCGAAACTGGCGCGGATTTTTCCGGGGCTGATCTTGGCGGCCTGCTCCAGCGCGGCCATCCCACCGCCGCCTCAGGTTATCGAGTTGCCGAAAAGCGTTGGATCGGGGCGGGGTGTCGACCTGCCGACCGACGCCAGCGACGTTTTGAACGAACTCAAGGAAAACCGGGTCGATTTTGTCGCCCGCTATTATCGCACAACGGAATCCCGGTGGCCGGCGCTTTCGGCGAGCGAGGCTCGGCGCCTCTCAGCTCTAGGGCTTAAGATTGTCGCGGTGTGGGAATCGCGTTCCCGATACCCTACGCATTTTTTCTACCTCTCAGGTTACAGCGACGCAATGGCGGCGTATTGGCAGGCGAGAGCGGTTGGCCAGCCCGCTGGCAGCGCGATCTATTTCGCGGTCGACTTCAATGCCCAGGCGCTGGCGCCTGTTGACGAATATTTTCGCGGCATTGCGGCGGGTTTCGCCGCGGCAAGCGGAGGGAACCCGGATTACACGATCGGGGTGTACGGCTCCGGAGCGGTTTGCGACGCGGTCAAACGAGCGGGCCTCGCGCAATACAGCTGGTTGTCGAACTCGATCGCGTGGACCGATTCGATCGGCTATGAGGACTGGAACATCCGGCAAGGCGGGCGCTTGCCGGAGCTGTCGTTCAACCACGATTCCGACGAGGCCAAGGAGGAGTACGGCGCCTTCCGGCTCGCCGACCCCCGGGTCGCAACCGCCAATAATGCTGGCGGACCCAGCAATCCTATTGCGCCTCGATCATCACAGGACGAGCAATCGCTCGCCACCGCGGCAATCCCACAGCGTTAATTTGGCAACCGCCGAACACAGGGTCTCGGGCGAAAACGAACAGACGGTCCCAATCAGGTAGGGACGCTTGCATCAAATCTGAAGGTCGTCGGCTTTCTTGTTCAACGACGCGATCAGAGCGTCGATACCGCTGCTGCGCAGGATCGCGGAGAACTCCGAGCGCCGCGTCGCCAGCTCGCTGATTGCATCGCCGACGTAGGCGTCACGAATCTGCCACGCGGTGTCGTTGTCGTGCACCACATAATTGATCGAGACCGGTTCACCATTCGCTTTTATGATCTGGGTCTTGACCAAGGTGCCGTGCTTGATCTGCTGTTCCCCGAGGACCTCGAACTTTTCCCCGGAATACCCGTCGAACCGGGTCGCGTACACGGCGGTGATGTAGCGGCCATAGGCGGTCGCGGCGCGCCGTTTCTGGTCGGGCGTCAACCTGTACCAGGACGGTCCGATCGACAGCCGCGCCATGAACGGGACGTCAAACGTGCTGAGCATGATCGGCGCCAGCTTCTGGTAGCGCCCCTTCGCGCCCAGCGTTGCGGCATGCTGCATCGTATCGAGCAGCTCGGCGTAAAAATGCTGGACGACGGCGGTTGGGCCGGGAGCGGCTGCCGCCGGGTTGGGAGAGAAGAAAACCAGCCAGCCGGCCCAAAGAAGCCAGAACCCGATCGTCTTCCGAGACCCCGCCAGTCGAAAACTCAGCATCTCTGCCTCTCAAATTTTTGCTCAGCAACGCGCGTATCTCATATGCGGAGCTCACCGAGTAGCAGAGATGCGCACCGCGGCGGTGTCGTCCCGGCCTGGCCTGGCAGGCCAGCTGCGGCCGCGTCGCCGGCCCCGCACCACAGCTCGGCGCCGACACCGACGCCGTCTTGCGCGACGTGCTCGACCTGTCTGACGACGAAATCGCGACGCTGCGCCGCTCGCGCGTGCTCGGATGAAACTTGACACGCCGCTATTCGGCGGCGATGCGCTCCCAGGTGATTTCGCGATGTTCGGTGTCGGCACCCGTCCCGCGCGGCGGTGGCGAGAGGATCATATGGCCGCCCTCAAACCGCACCCCGCGCGCCTGGTCGCTGCCGATCCGGCTCGGGTCCGAGGCCGCGTCGACGCGGGTGACGAGCCGCGCGCCGTCAAACGTATAATTGCCGCAATAAGAGCTGTAGTCGCGACTGGCGCCGGGCGGCAGCTCCCTCCGCCCGTCGCAGACGACCGACATCATCCGCCCGTCGGCGGTGAAGGTGACACGGCCCATCGCGCTACCCCCGTAGGGGGCCGGCAGCGCCGCACCGTTCGCATCGCGAGCGATTGCGCGCACCAATTTCCAAGTCCCGACGATCGACGGCATGTGAACATCTCCACGCTGCAAAGTCGTTTATGGATAGGAGGGTCTCAAAACTCGCCGCTGCGGTAGGCGTCGTCGAGGCGTTTCCGGTCGTCCTCGGCGGGTTCCTCCCAGGCTTCGCCGCGGCGGCGCAAGGCGCCGGTAAAGTCTGGCGGGCGCTTTTCGTTGAAGGCGCTGCGGCCTTCCTCGCCGTCCATCGTGGTCTGGATCAGCAGCGAGTTGATCAGGTTCTGGATGTGCCAAGCCTGGTCGGTCGGCAGGTCGCCAAAGCGCACCGCGAACTCCTTCATCATGCGCAATGCGACGGGCGGCATCTGCACGATATGGCGGGCGATCGTTTCCGCGCGCTCCATCAGCTGCGCATGCGGCACGACCTCGTTGACGAGGCCGATGCGCAAGGCTTCCTCGGCATCGACCGGGTCGTCGGTCAGCAGCATCTTCATCGCGTCGACATAGCGCAGCTGCTTGAGCAGCAGGCTGGCGCCCGGCCCGTGCCCCAGCCAGCCTTGGGTCGTCAGCGCGAATTTGAACCGCGCATGCTCGCGGCTGGCGACGCGGATGTCGGTAGAGGATAAGAGGATGTAGAGCCCCGCGCCCGCGGCCCAGCCGTTGACCGCGGCGATGACCGGCTTCCACACCCGCGGGTAATGGTCGCCCATGCGCCCGTCCACACCGGTCTTCTGGCCATGCACGGTGCCGGCGAGCGGCCAGAAAATGCGCTGGGTGCGTAAATATTCGCGCTCCTCCTCGGTGATGTTCTGGCGCGGCGCCAGGTTGTGCCCGCCGCAGAAATGGCGGTCGCCGGCCCCGGTCAGGATCGCGCAACGAATGTCGCGGTCTTCCCACAAATCGATCCAGGCCTGCGAGATCGCGTCCGATGTCGGCTTGTCGAGGATGTTCGCCTTATCCGGATTGTTCAGCGTGATGTAGGCGACCCCGTCGCGCTTCTCGTAGTCGATAGGCAAATCGCGCTCCTCTGCCGGCATCGCGGTCGATGTGTCCGCCGATACTACTGCAATCCTTCTAAGGCCGAGAGCTGTCGTACGCCCGCCGAGCGGCCCCAGTCCCATAGCGCGCTCGCTGTCGCGGTTTGCGCCGCGTTGCGGTACAGCTAATTCCTTCGGCCGAATTCGAAGGAATGAGCGGCTGAACCCGGACCTGAACGCAACCACCCGAGACAGGGAGCAATAGCGATGACCGAGCGGATCTGGGACAAGTTTCTGACCGAGCGCGACAAGGCGGTGTTCGCGGCCGGCGGGTTCGGCGCCCGCGCCGGCTTTGGCAAGCGGCCGGCCTTGCTGGTCATCGACGTCAACTGGGCGTTTTGCGGCGAGCGGCCGGAACCGATCCTCGAAGCGGTCAAGCGCTGGCGCACCTCGTGCGGCGAGGACGCCTGGGTCGCGCTCGACTATATCAAAGCGCTGATCGACGCAGCGCGCGCCAAGGGGCTGCCGGTCATCTACACCACTGGGGAGCGGCGCCCGGACAATTGGGATGGCGGCAGCTGGCGCTGGAAAAGCTCGCGCGGCGACGAGGCCGGCGGCAGCCACAACAACCCGGTCGACGGCAACGAGATCGTGGCGATGATCGCACCCGGCCCGCGGGACATCGTGATCCGGAAGCAGAAGCCGTCGGGCTTTTTCGGGACGAGCCTCGCCTCGTTTCTGACGTTGCTCGGGTGCGATAGCGTCATTGTCGTCGGAACCACGACTTCGGGCTGCGTGCGCGCCACCGTGGTCGACGCGTTCAGCCTCAATTACCGCGTGAGCCTGGCCGAGGAAGGTTGTTTCGACCGCAGCGAAGCGAGCCACGCCGTCAGCCTGTGCGACATGCACGCCAAATACGCCGATGTCGTCGCGACGGCTGAAATCATCGCCTATTTCGACCGGCTGCCCGCCGATTTGTTCGAACTGCCGTCGGGCGTC
>DATKHX010000059.1:0-14092 GCA_035510075.1 Allostellaceae bacterium | reverse complement strand
CAACACCGCGGCGGCGCCGGGCTGCACCGCCCCGCCGGGCGGGTTTTACCCGACCTGGGCGGCGACCGTCGCCGCGCTGACCCCGGCCTATGTGACCGGCGCCAATTGGCCCGCCACCGGCAACAGCGGCGTCGGCGACCTGGTGCAGTTTTTCGCGCGCGAACTGACGCAGACCGGGCGCGACGACGGCTACCCGTTCTGGGCGATGCCGGGCCTCGCGATGGCGGTCGACCACGGCGATGCCGGTGCGGTGCCGGCGTGGGACTGGTTCGCCTCCAACGTCTACCAGGGCATCACCCGAGGGGCGATCCCCGGCGACCCGAAATGGGCGATCGTGCCGCGCACCGATACCAACGCGCTGCCCGCCCAGCCCACCGCCATCCCCTCCGCCGCCGGCGCCACCTGAGCCCGCCCGCGCCGCGACACCACGATCATCATATCCTTGGAGTATCCACCGGTCCGACCGTGCAGCTCATCAATCGATTGCGCAGCGCTCGCGCTCGTTCGCGCGATTTTCGCAATGCGCTGGCGCTGCAGCGGCAGAGTCGCCTGCCGGAAGCCGAAGGGCTGTATCGGGCTGTGCTGCAGCGGCTCCCCGACCATCCGCAGGCCTTGTTCAATTTAGGCTTGATTCGCGTCCGCCGGGGCGAGATCGAGAATGCGATCGAACTGTTTCGTAAGGCGCTCGAGCAAAATCCCGATTTTGCCGAGGCCCAGAACGCAATCGGCATCGCGCTGCGCCTGAACGGGCGCGAGCAGGAGGCGCTCGCACATTACGCCGCAGCGCTCGCGATCAAGCCCGATTACGCCGAAGTCGAGAACAATCTGGGCTTGGCGCTGCAGGCACTGGGGCGCCATGCCGAGGCCGCCGAGCACTTTCGACAGGCGCTCGCCCTCGCGCCCGGTTATTTCGAAGCCGAAACCAACATCGGCGCCGCGCTGCGGCTGCTCCATCGGTTTGCCGAGGCGATCGAGCATTACCGCAAGGCGCTGGCGATCCGGCCGCAATCCGCCGAGGCGCACAACAATCTCGCCGCCGCGTTGCAGCTGCTCGGGCAGCATGACGAGGCGCTGACGGAATTCGAGCGGGCGCTCGCGCTGACCCCGGACCTGGCCTCGGCGTGGCACGGCCGCGGCACCGTGCTGCGCACTCTGGGCCGGCTCGACGCGGCGCAGCAATCGATCGAGAGGGCGATCGCGATCGCTCCGCGCCGCGCCGAATTCTACCGCTCGTTGGCCGAGACCAAACGCTTCGTCCCGGGAGACGTGCACGGCCCCCTGATCGAAGCGCTGGCGGGCGACATCGCCACCCTGTCCGCGGATGACCAGATCCACCTCCATTTCGCGCTGGGCAAATTCTATGCCGACCTCGCGGAAAACGAGCGTGCGTTCGGCCACCTGCTCCAGGGCAACGCGCTGAAGCGCGGCCAGCTCGCCTATGACGAGGCGGCGACGATGGCGTATCTCGACCGCATCCAGATCTTGTTCAGCGCCGCGGTGATGCGGGAGCGCGCTGGCGAAGGCGACCCGTCGCCGGTGCCGGTGTTCATCATCGGCATGCCGCGTTCGGGCACGAGCTTGGTCGAGCAGATGCTTGCGAGCCATCCGCAAGTCCACGGCGCCGGCGAGCTCGGTGATTTCGAGACGGCGGTGGCCGCCCTCGGCGGCGGGCCGGAGGGGGTGCCCGCGGATGTCGGCGGCGCCGAGCTGCGGCGGATCGCAGCGCATTACCTGGCGGCAGTGACGCCGCGTGCACCCGAGGCACGGCATATCACCGACAAGATGCCGGCTAACTTCCGGTTTGCCGGGCTGATCCATCTCGCCCTGCCCAACGCGCGCCTCGTTCACATGCGGCGCGACCCGGTCGATACCTGCCTGTCGTGCTTTTCACTGCTGTTCGGTGGCGAGCAGCCTTTCGCCTACGATCTCGCCGAGCTCGGCCGCTTTTACCGCGCCTATGAAAAGCTGATGGCGCATTGGCGAGGGGTCTTGCCGCCGGGGGTCATGCTCGAGGTGCGCTATGAGGACCTCGTCACCGATTTCGAAGAGCAGGCGCGCACCATTCTCACCCATTGTGGTCTCGACTGGGACGACGCCTGCCGCGATTTTCACAAAACCGAGCGCCCGGTCCATACCGCAAGCGCCGCCCAGGTGCGCCAGCCGCTCTATCGCACCTCGGTCGGGCGCTGGCGGCCGCCCGATGCGGTCTTGCGCCCATTGCTCGATGCGCTTGCTGGCGATTGACGCACAGCCGAACGCGGCCGAGCCTTCCGCTGTTGTCGCGCACCCACCTCCGCAGCGGTCGACAGGCCCGCGGCACTGTTGCAGGATGCGGTGGAAATTCACCTTGGGGAAGGAAACCCGAAATGCCCGAGACGCCGACCTTTGGCCGCTATGCCGAAATTCCCTATGACCAGATGACGCCGGAGCAACAGGAAGGCTATCGCTCGCTGATCGAGGCCCGCGGCCGGCTCCCCGGCCCGAACAAAATCTACGTGCACAACCCGAAGCTGGTGAAGGTGATGGGGCCGCTCGGCGCCTATTTCCGCACCGGCTATTCGCTCAGCGAGCGCGAGCGCGAGATCGCTGTCGTCATCATCAACAGCAAATGGCATTCCGCTTATCCGACCAACGCCCATGAGCGCGCCGGCAAGGCCGCCGGGCTGCCGGCCGACAAGGTCGAGGCGCTCCTCTCGGGACTGCCGACCTCGTTCGACGACAGGCGCGAGCAGGTGATCTACGAGATGGCGACCTGCCTCGCCAATTCGCGCTGGGTGTCGCAGGGGCTCTTCGACCGCGCCGTCGCCGCACTCGGCCATGAGGGCATCACCGACGTGATTTGCCTGATCGGCTTTTACACCAGCGTGTCGATGACCCTCGCCTTCTACGACGTGCCCGCCGGCGCCGAAGGGTTGGCGCGCTGAGGGGCCGGCGCGAAGCCTTGCGGCCGCCGCCCCTGCGAAAGCAAGGGCGATCGGCCCCGGCCGCTTCGGATTCGGATGGTCACCGCGGCGATCGCGCAGGCGCCTCGCCATTTCCCTGAAACCGGGATCGGGAAGCCGGTTGCAGCGACGGCTTGAACCATCCCCGCCGGGAGGGTGTTGAATAGCGGGGACTTTCTGCTCGCCGCGAGCCTTCCGGGTCAATTCGAAGCCATGCGAAATACGCCGGACCACCGGCCGGGATCGGGAGGCCGGCCTTCGCCCGACAATGCGGCGCCAAAGCCGAGCAGCCGGACAGCTACGGCAGGCTCGGAATTCCTCAAGGCGCTGGCCAGCGACCTTGCTGCCCTCGCGGTCCGGCTGCGGTGCTTTCTGAGCATTGGACGCAGGCGGTTGGCGGCCATGCTCCAACAAAATGCCGCCGCACGGCCGGTTGCGGCATCCTCGGAGCCCAGCGCTGGGCGGAGGCTGCGTCGGCTGCTTCTGGGGGTCGCGATTGCCGGCGTCGGCGGCATGGCGATCGTGTCGGGCGCCTTGTTGTGGGCATTGCTCGGCCTGCCGGTCGACAAGCCGGCGAATGAGCCGCAAAAGCCCACATTGCTGCTCGAAGCGGCGAACGGCGAGCCGCTCGGGCGGGTCGGGCCGTTCCGCGTTGAGAACGTGGGGTTGGCGAATTTTCCGCCAATCCTGATCAAAGCGGTGCTGAGCACCGAGGACCGCCGGTTCTACGACAACATCGGCGTCGACCCGTTCGGCGTTCTCCGGGCGGCTTTTGCGAACAGGGCGGCGGGCGGGATCGTTCAGGGCGGCAGCACGATCACCCAGCAGCTGGTGAAGCTGCAATATCTCGACAACGACCGCAGCTACATCCGCAAGCTGCGCGAGGCGCTGATGGCGATCTGGCTCGGAGCGCATCTGAGCAAGGACGAGATCCTGACCCGCTATCTGAACCGGGTGTACCTCGGAGACGGCGCCTTTGGCATGGCGGCGGCGGCGCGGCTCTATTTCGACAAGCGTCCCGCCGACCTGACATTGGCCGAAGCGGCGATGCTGGGGGGCCTGATCAAGGCTCCCTCGGAGCTCGACCCACTGCGCCATCTCGGCGCGGCGCAGGCGCGGGCGGCGACCGTCCTCGACCGGATGGTCGCCAATCACGCGATCGACGCAAAAGCCGCCAACGCCGCCAAGGCCAGGCCCGCCGCCGTGAAGGCGTCATCCCGGTTGGCGCCGGCCGCGTCCTGGTTCGCCGACTGGGTGGCAAAGGGAGCAGCACAGCTCGCCGGGTCGCAAACCGGCAGCGTGCGCGTGCGCACGACGTTGATGCCCGAGCTGCAAACTCTGGCGCAACAGGTCCTCGACGACGCCTTGGCCAGACAAGGCCGCCGTCTCGGCGTCTCCGCGGGAGCGCTGGTGGCTATGCGGCCCGACGGTGCGGTATTGGCGATGGTCGGCGGCCGCGACTACGCAAGCAGTCAATTCAATCGCGCCGTCGACGCCAATCGACAGCCGGGCTCGGCCTTCAAGCTGTTCGTCTACCTGGCCGCGCTGCGCAAGGGCTATACGCCGCAGGACACGATCGACGCCGGGCCCGTCGACATCAAGGGATGGGAGCCGGAGAATTTCGATAGCGAGCACTTCGGCCGGATCACGCTCGCCCAGGCTTTCGCGCAATCGGTCAATACCGCGGCGGTGCGTCTGGCCATGAATGTCGGGCTGGACAATGTGATCGCCGCCGCGCGCGATCTCGGCATCACCGAGCCGCTCCCCGAGGTGCCGAGCCTGGCGTTGGGCACGGCCGGGGTGAGCCTCCTCGACCTGACCGGCGCCTTTGCCTCGGTGCGGGCGGACCATATGCGCTTGCGGCCGTGGGGCGTCGCCGCGGTCGGCGGCGAAACCGGCTCGCGGATGCTGGCGACCTTGCCGCCGCTCGGGGCCGGGCAGGCCCTGGACCCTTATCAGAAGCCACTGGTCGAGCTGTTGGAGGGCGTGGTCGAGCACGGCACCGGGCGGGCGGCGGCGTTGGACGGGTTTGCCGCGGGAAAGACCGGCACCAGCCAGGACTATCGCGACGCTTGGTTTATCGGCTTCGACGACCGGCTCGTGGTCGGGGTGTGGCTCGGCAACGACGACGACAAGCCGATGAAGCGGGTCGTCGGCGGCGGCTTGCCGGCGTCGATCTGGAAGGCGTTCATGACCGAGGCAACGCCCCTGCTCGACCGGGAGGGCATGCCGGCGAGCGCGGCGCTGACGCCCGGATCCGATGACCGCAACCCGCTCGACACTCCGGGCGCGGAAGGTTCCTCCGAGCAACCCAGCCCCGGTGCCTGCGACTACCAGGCCTGTTCGAGCTTCTACCATTCGTTCCGCGCGTCCGACTGCACCTACCAGCCTTTCAGCGGCGGGCCGCGCCAGCTCTGCGAAAAAGGCGATCGCCCGTCGAACCCGCCGGCACAGATGTCGGAAATGACTGGCGACATCGGCGCCCACCCGGGCTGCAACGCCGATGTCTGTGCTCGCACCTACTCGTCCTTTCGCGCCTCGGATTGCACCTACCAGCCCCTTGACGGCGGCCAGCGCCAACTCTGCGAAAAATAGAACGCATGACGCAGGGCTGTCCGGGGAAAATTTCGCGGCTGCAAAAAGGGCAGAGTCGGCTCTCTTGTCTCGGCTCGGCCGGGCTTGACGGCACGATCGGGCGCGCCCGCCTACTGGGGTCCGGATCGTGCCACGTCTGCGTCGGTCTGCTTCCGGAATGGCGCCCTCGTCTGTGCGACCCGCGGCTTTCTCTTGCCTCCGGTTGCCTCTATCATTGGTGGAGCGCAATCGGAGGAGCCGCCTATGCCTGCCAAGGCCGCCCCGGCCGCCGCACCTGCCGAGCCAACCCGGTGGCCGAATTACCGAGAGGGCGACTTTGTCATCCGCGACTACCGGTTCCGCAGCGGCGAGAGCCTCCCCGAGCTGAAGCTCCACTACCGCACCTTCGGAACGGCAAAGCGCGACGCGGCGGGCAAGATCACGAACGGCGTGCTGCTGTTGCAGGGCAATACCGGCACCGGCGCCAACTGGTTGCGCCCGAGCCTCGCCGACGAGCTGTTTTTGCCGGGGCAGCCGCTCGATGCGGCGGCGTACTTCGTCATCATGCCGGACGCGATCGGGCGTGGCGGGTCGAGCAAGCCGTCAGACGGGCTCAAGGGGAAATTCCCCCGCTACCGCTACCATGACATGGTCGCAACCGGCCATCGGCTGATCACCGAGGCTCTCGATGTCGCGCATCTGCGGCTGGTCATCGGCAGCTCGATGGGCGGGATGCATGCCTGGATGTGGGCCGAGATGTACCCGAACTTGATGGACGGGGTGGTGCCGATCTCGTGCCAGCCGGTCGAGATCAGCGGGCGCAACTGGATCAGCCGGCGCGCTGCCGCCGAGGCGATCCGCCACGACCCCGAATGGAAGAACGGCGACTACGACAGGAACCCGAGCACCTACGTCTGGACCGCGGCGGCGAACTCGCTGCGCACCGAGAGTGCGACGCGCATCCAGGAAATGGCGCCGACCCGCGCCGCCGCCGACCAGCTCTACGAGGAGCGCCTCGCCCAGGCCGCCAAAGGCGACGCCAACGACGCGCTGTGGGCGATCGAGGCGATCATGGACTACAACCCCGAGCCCGATCTCGACAAGATCACGGCCCGGGTGCTGCTGATCAACGCCGAGGAGGACGAGGCCAACCCGCCCGAGCTCGGCACCGTCGAACGCGCAATGAAGCGGGTGCGCCAGGGGCACTATGTGCTGATCCCGGCGAGCCCGAAAACGCACGGGCACTTCACCCATTTCTACGCCGAGGTCTGGAAGCCCTATTTGGTCGAGTTCATGAAAACCCTCGGCCCCCCGCTTGCCGCGGCAGCCGAATAGGCGCGCTCGGGTCGCGAGGATCATCGACCATGGGCATGCTCGACGGACGCGTGGCGCTGGTGACTGGCGGCAGCAAGGGGCTGGGTGCGGCGACGGCACGCCTGTTCGCGCAGGCGGGGGCGCGGGTGGTCGTCACCTTTGGCTCGGACGCCGATGCGACCGACCGGCTGATCGCGAGCCTGCCCGGCTCCGGCCACCGGGCGAGCCGCACGCCGGCGCAGGACACGGGCGCCATCGAAAGCCTCGCCGCCGGGATCGAGAGGGCCGAGGGCCGGCTCGACATCCTCGTCAACAATGCCGGCAGCACCCGGGTGATCCCGCATGCCGACCTCTCCGCCCTCGACGACGCATTTTTCGACTTTGTGCTGGCGGTCAATTTGCGCGGCCCGTTTGCCACGGTGCGCGCCTGCCGGCCTTTGCTCGATGCGAGCGGGCATGGCCTCGTCGTCAATGTCGGCTCGGTGTCGGGTGTGCGCGGCGGCGGCAGCAACATCGCCTATGCCGCCGCCAAGGCCGGGCTTCACGCGATGACAATGTCCTTGGCGCGGGCGTTGGCGCCTGCGATCCGGGTCGTCGCTGTGGCGCCCAGCCTGATGGAGACGCCGATGACCGACATGTGGACCGCGCAGCAGCGCGCCCAACGGATCGCGAGCAACCCGCTGAAAAGGATCGCCGAGCCCGAGGAGGTGGCGGCGGTGATCCTCGGGCTCGCGACGACGATGACCTTCGTCAATGGCGCCATCATCCCGGTCGACGGCGGCAGCCTGCTGTGAACGCCGATTGCTGAAAGTTCACAGCAGCCGGCCTCGCCCGCCGGTCGCAGGCGTGTGCTCCAACGGCCCTGTCCTCCCGACGCGGCACGTCGATCGGCATCATCCATCCGACGACGTAATGCTCAGATGCATTCAGATGATTCGTCTCAGCCAAATCGTCTTGCCCGGCCACGACGGTTGAGTGAATCATCTGTCTGGGTCTGAGCAGTAGGCAGCGGCCCGATTTCGCCACAAAGCTGTCGTAGCCTTCCATTGCTTGATGCTTCAATCGGCGGAGCCTTTTGATGCCGCGTTCGTCATTTCCCGGTTACGCAAATTTAATTCCCGATTAAGCCGAAAAAATTCCCGGCTATATGCACGATTATTTTAGTCACCGCATTGATATCAATGCATAAATCCCCTCACGATCGAAAAAATTCGCGGTTATTTCCCGATTCTACGGGAATTTAGCCGGCGCGCAGGTATTGGACGGCTTCGTCGCGGCGGAAGAGGTAGAGGAGGGTGCGCAGTGCCCGGCCGCGCTCGCTTTCGAGATGCGGGTCGCGGTCGAGGAGTAGGCGGGCATCGTCATGCGCGATCGCGATCAGCTCGGCGTGGGCGGCGAGGTCCGCGAGGCGCAGGGTCGGGAGCCCGCTCTGGCGGGTGCCGAGGACCTCGCCGGCGCCGCGCAGCCGCAGATCCTCCTCGGCGATGCGAAAGCCGTCATCGGTCTGGCGCAAGGTGGAGAGCCGCTGTCGGGCGACCTCGCCCAGCGGCGACTGGTACAGTAGAAGGCAGGTCGAGGGCTTGTCGCCGCGGCCGATACGGCCGCGCAACTGGTGGAGCTGGGCGAGGCCAAAGCGCTCGGCGTGCTCGACGACCATGATCGTCGCCCGGGCCACGTCGACCCCGACCTCGATCACCGTCGTCGCCACCAACAGGTCGACCCCGTCGCCGGCGAAACCGGCCATGACCCGGTCCTTGTCGGCGGTCTTCATCCGCCCGTGGACCAGGCCGACCCGGCCCGGCAACAGCGGTTCGAGCGCCTTTGAGCGCTCGCGCGCGGCGGCGAGGTCGGCGTCCTCGGACTCGTCGACCAGCGGGCAGATCCAATAGGCCTTGGCCCCTTGCGCGAGGGCGCGGCCGACCGCCGCCTCGACCTCGCCGAGGCGTTCGAGCGCCACCGTGCGGGTGTCGACCGGCTGCCGGCCGGGAGGCTTTTCATTGAGCCGCGAGGTGTCGAGGTCGCCATAGGCGGTCATCATCAGGGTGCGCGGGATCGGCGTGGCGCTCATCAGGAGCGTGTCGGCGTCACGGCCCTTCTCGGCGAGCGCCAGGCGCTGCTCGACGCCAAAGCGATGCTGCTCGTCGATGACGACGAGCGCCAAGTCGCGAAAGACGACATCGGGTTGCAAGAGGGCGTGGGTCCCGACGACGATCGGGGTGAGCCCCGAGGCGAGGCCGGCCAGCGCCGCCTCTCGCGCTCGGCCCTTCTCGCGGCCGGTCAAGAGGCCGATCTCGATCCCGGCGGGGCGCACCAGCTGGCGCAAGGTCGCCTGGTGCTGGCGGGCGAGGATCTCGGTCGGCGCCATCAGCGCCGCCTGCGCACCGCTCTCGACGGCGCTCAGCATCGCTATCAGCGCCACCAGGGTCTTGCCGCTGCCGACATCGCCTTGCAGCAGCCGCATCATATGGCGGGGCTGGGCCATATCGGCGCTGATCTCGGCCACCGCCATGCGCTGCGCCCCGGTCAGGCCAAAGCCGAGCCCGGCTTCGACCGTGGCGGCGAGCTTGCCCGAGCCGACGGTGGCGCGACCACGGCGGCGCTGGCGGCGGGCGCGGACGAGAGCGACAGCGAGCTGGCTCGCGAAGACTTCGTCGTAGGCGAGCCGCTCGCGCGCCGGGGCCGAGGGCGACAGGTCGGCCTCGCCGGCGGGGGCATGGGCATGGCGCAACGCGTCGGCCCATCCCGGCCACCGGCGCTGCCGCTTGAGGCCGGGGTCGATCCATTCCGGCAATTCGGGCAACCGATCGAGCGCCGCCGCCGCGCCGCGCTGCACGATCCTCGGTGCCAGGCCCGCAGTCAGCGGGTAGACCGGCTCGATCGGCTTTAGCCGGTCGAGCTCGTCCGGGCGCAGCACGATGTCGGGATGCGCGATCTGGGGGACGCCGTTATAGAACTCGACCCGGCCGCTGACGATGCGCTCGGCGCCGATCGGGAACAGGCGGGCGAGGTAGTCGCCTTTGACCTTGAAGTAGACGAGCGTCAGCGTGCCGGTGGCGTCGGCGCAGAACACGCGGTAGGGGCGACGGCCCCGGCCCGGCTCGTGCGCCTCGACCCTGATCTGAAGGGTCGCGACCCGGTCGGCTTCGAGTGCCGCGACCGGGGGTGCGTCGCGGCGGTCGACGATGCCCGCCGGCAGATGCCACAAGAGATCGACGACGAGCGGGCCCGCGAGCCGCTCGAAGAGGCGCCCGAGCTGCGGCCCGATGCCCGGGAGTGCCGTCACCGGCGCGAAGAGCCTGTCGAGGATAGCGGGACGCAAGGCAGGTTTGACCCAACCGAAGTTCGGGCTGACAGCGTGATGGAGGATCTCTATATCCCTCTCTCGACACCGCCAAGAGCGCCCTCGTGCCAGCCCCATCCGACATCCGCCGCAAGCGCCTCCTGTTCCGGTCGTGGCACCGCGGGATGCGCGAGACCGACCTCATTCTCGGCCGTTTCGCCGAGACCCATCTCGCCGGCTTCGACGCCGGCCAGCTCGACCGCTACGAGGCATTGCTCGAATGCAGCGACGCCGACCTGTTCGACTGGGTCAGCGGCCGGGCGTCGCCTCCGCCGGCGCATGATCACGATGTGATGCGGTTGTTGCTCGCTTTCCGTAGCGTCCCGCCTGCGGCATGATGGGCACGGGTTTCCGCACCTCTCGCTTGGCCGACAGCCTCCACCCTAACCCTCCCCGGCAAGCGGGGGAGGGAATGGGAGAGGGCGGATGGACCAGGATCGACGGGTTCGCCCGCTCGCTCGCGGCGCGGCCGGGGGCGGTCACGCTCTATGGTGCGCCCGAGGGGTACGACGCGGCGGTCGTCGGCCGGCTTGCTGTCGAGGGTGCTGCGCGGCGCTGGCTGCATGTCTGCCGTGACGACGGCCGCATGGCGCGCTTTGCCGCGGCCCTGGCCTTCTTTCACCCCGAGGTCGAGGCGCTGAGCTTTCCGGCGTGGGACTGCCTGCCCTATGACCGAGTGTCGCCCAATAGCGAGATCGTCAGCCGGCGCATCGACACCCTGACGCGGCTGGCTTCGGCGGCGGCCGCGTCTCGATTGATCGTGCTGACGACGGTCAACGCGCTGGTGCAGCGGGTGCCGCCGCGCCGGCTGTTCGACGGCCGGGTGCTGGCGTTGCGCCCGGGCGGGCGGATTGGCGGCGACCGGCTGCAAAGCTTCTTTCGCAACAACGGGTATGTCCGCACCGACACGGTGCGCGAGCCCGGCGAGTTTGCCGTGCGCGGCGGCATCGTCGACCTGTACCCGGCCGGAGCCGCGCAGCCGCTGCGCCTCGATTTCTTCGGCGACACGATCGAAAGCATCCGCAGCTTCGACCCGCTGACCCAGCGCTCGACCGGTTCCGAGCCTGACGCGGTGCTGCGCCCGGTCAGCGAAGTCCTGCTGGACGATCCGGCGGTGCGCCGCTTCCGGCAACGTTATCGCGAGGAATTCGGCGCCACCGGCACCGACGACCCGCTCTACGAATCGGTCAGCGCCGGGCGCCGCTATGTCGGCATGGAGCATTGGCTCCCGCTCTATTACGAGCGACTCGAAACTCTGTTCGACTACCTTTCCGGCGCCGGGTTGTCGTTCGATCACCAGGCGGAGGAGGTCCGTGCCCACCGGGTCGACCAGATCGCCGAATTCTACGCCGCACGGCGCAACGTCGGCACCGGCGCCGCGCGGGGCGCAGCACCGGTGTATCGCGCCTTGCCCCCCGACCGGCTCTATCTCGACGAGCGCGAATGGCGAGCCGCGCTCTCGGGGCGGTCGGTCGTCCAGGTGTCGCCGTTCGCAGCACCCGAGGCGGCGCCCGACCGGGTCGATGCCGGCGCGCGCCCGGTGCGCAACTTTTCCGCCGAGCGCGCCGACCCGAGGGTCGCGCTGTTCGAGGCGGTGCGCGACTATCTCGCAGCGGAACACGTGTCCGGCCGCAAAACGGCGATTGCGGCATACAGCGAGGGTTCGGCCGAGCGGCTCGCGACCGTGCTGCGCGAGCGCGGCGTCTCCGACTTGCGCCGCGTGGCCGACGGCAACGCGCTCGCGGCATTGCCGCAAACCGCGGTCGGGCTCGCATTGTTGCCGCTCGAGCAGGGGTTCGCGACCGATGCGCTGGTCGTGCTCGGCGAGCAGGACATTCTCGGCGACCGGCTGGCGCGCACGCCGCGGCGGCGGCGCAACCTCGACCAGTTCATCGCCGAGGCGACAAACCTGGCGCCGGGCGATCTTGTCGTTCATGCCGATCACGGCATCGGCCGCTATGAGGCGCTGGAGACGATCGATGTTGGCGGCGCGCCGCACGACTGTGTGCGCGTGCTCTATGCCGGCGACGACAAATTGTTTGTGCCGGTCGAAAACATCGAGGTCTTGTCGCGCTTCGGCTCCGAGGATGCCGGGGTGCAGCTCGACCGGCTGGGCGGTGTTGCCTGGCAGTCGCGACGCGCGCGCGTCAAGCAGCGCATCCGCGACATCGCCGGCGAGCTGATCCGCGTCGCGGCCGCACGCCAGCTGCGGCCGGGCGAAGTGGTGACGCCGCCCGACGGGGTCTACGAGGAGTTCGCCGCCCGTTTTCCCTATCCCGAAACCGAGGACCAGCTGAACGCGATTGCCGACACCTTGGCCGACATGGCCTCGGGGCGGCCGATGGATCGGCTGATCTGCGGCGATGTTGGCTTCGGCAAGACCGAGATCGCGTTGCGTGCCGCCTTTATTGCAGCCATGTCGGGCGGCCAGGTTGCGGTCGTCGTGCCGACGACTCTGCTCGCGCGCCAGCACTACCGCAGCTTTACCGAGCGCTTTGCCGGGCTGCCGATCCGCATCGGGCAGCTCTCGCGCCTCGTCGCCGCCAAGGACGCGCGCGAGGTCAAAAAGGAGTTGGCCGAAGGCCGTCTCGACATCGTCATCGGGACCCACGCGTTGTTGGCCAAAGACGTGCATTTTGCCCATCTCGGCCTTCTGGTGGTCGACGAGGAGCAGCATTTCGGCGTCTCGCAAAAGGAGAAGCTGAAGCAGCTGAAGGCCGACGTGCACGTCCTGACCCTGACCGCGACGCCGATCCCACGGACCTTGCAACTGGCGTTGTCGGGGGTGCGCGAGATGAGCCTGATCGCCTCGCCGCCGATCGACCGGCTGGCGGTGCGCACGTTTGTCATGCCCTACGACCCGGTCACGCTCCGCGAAGCCATCATGCGCGAGCGCGACCGCGGCGGCCAGGTGTTCTACGTCGTGCCGCGGATCGCCGACCTCGACGAGGTCGCTCAGCGGCTGCGCGAGATCGTGCCCGAGATCAAATTCGCGACCGCGCATGGCCGCATGGCGCCGTCCCAATTGGAAGCGGCGATGACCGCGTTCGACGACCGCGCCTTCGACCTGTTGCTGTCGACCAACATCATCGAGTCGGGCCTCGACATCCCGTCGGCGAACACCTTGATCGTGCATCGCTCCGACATGTTCGGGCTGGCCCAGCTCTATCAATTGCGCGGCCGCATCGGGCGCAGCAAGGTGCGCGGCTACGCCTACCTGACCCTGCCCGAGCGCAAGAAATTGTCGGCCACGGCGCAGCGTCGGCTCGACGTCATGCAGACCCTGGACAACCTCGGCGCCGGGTTTCAGTTGGCGAGCCACGACCTCGACATCCGCGGCGCCGGCAATTTGTTGGGCGACGAACAGTCGGGGCATATCCGCGAGGTCGGGATCGAGCTCTACCAGCACATGCTGGAGGAGGCGGTGGCCGCCGCCCGCAGCGACGACGGTGCGGCACCGGCCGAGGACTGGAGCCCGGTCATCACGATCGGCACCCCGGTGCTGATCCCGGAAGGCTACGTCGCCGATTTGGGCGTGCGGCTCGGCCTCTACCGGCGGATCGCGGCACTCGGCGACCGGCGCGAGATCGACGCCTTTGCCGCCGAGCTGATCGACCGCTTCGGCCCATTGCCGGTCGAGGTCGACAACCTCTTACAGATCATCGCGATCAAGCGCGCCTGCCGCGAGGCCGGGGTCGAGCGCGTCGAGGCCGGGCCCAAGGGTGCGGTGATCACCCTGCGCGGCAACCGTTTTGCCAACCCAGCCGGGCTCGTCGACCTGATCCAGCGCAATTCGGGCACATTGAAGATCCGCACCGACCAGAAGATCGTCTATCTGCGCAACTGGGACGACGAAAAAGAGCGCCTGAAGGGTGTCACCCGCCTGTTGCAGGCGCTCGTCAAACTCGCCCGCACCACCAAT
>DATKHX010000058.1:0-5134 GCA_035510075.1 Allostellaceae bacterium | reverse complement strand
GAATCCGGCCTCGCCCTCCAATGTGGTCTCGCCGCCGGGTGTGCCGTGCCTCGCCAAAGCCACGGCGAGCAATGCATTGCGCACCGCCCCGCCCTCTCGCAATGAGCGGCCGCCGCTCCGCGCCCCTTCGAGATTGCCGGCGGCGAGGTTGACGCATTGGGCAATGGCACCGTGGATCTGGTCTGCGTCGAGGCCGCCGAGCTTGGCGGCGGCGATCGCGGCGCCGAAGACGCCGAACACCGGCCCGGCGTGAAACCCGCGCGACATCACGGTCGGGATGAACTCGGCCGCCATCCGCTCCATGACCTCGTAGCCGGCGGCGACCGCGGTCAGGAAATCCTGGCCTGAGGCGCCCGCAACTTCGGCCGCGGCCAACGCCGCCGGCAGGATTGCGGTGCCGGGGTGGGTCAACATGCGGAAGGTGTCCCATTTGCCGCCGGCGAAAATCGTCTCGGTGTTGACAAAGGCCGCACCCGCCTTGGTCAGCTTGACCCCATTGCACAACACCGTCGCGGCCCCGCCGCCGCCCGCCTCCTCTTCCTGCATCAGCGCCAGGGCCTGCTTGCTCGCCGGCATGTCGTGCGCGACCAGCGCCGAGGCCAATGCCTCCAACGTGACACCCTTCGCCCGGTCGACCACCGCCGCCGGCAGGTCTTCGTATTTCAGATTCGCGACGAACTGAGCGAATTCCCGGCTCAATGACATCACGGCTCCCCTCGGTCAGCCCAAATCCGTCATCCAGCTTATTCTGATTTGCGCGCCGCCCAAGACCGGATCATGGCTGCAATCTCAAAATGCCCGATCCGCCGTCGGTGTCCTTTGGCGATGATGTTCTCGCAAGCTGGTTGCGCGCTGGGTCTACGAGCGGAGGGACGCATGTTGGAATTGCTCGAGCGGCAACAGCGGCTGACGCGCAATCAGAAGAAGATCGTCGCGGCCGCGGTGATCGGCGACATGCTCGATTATTTCGATTTCGGGCTGATCGGTTTTGCGCTCGCCTTTATTATCGGTCCGTGGAAGCTGACCTACGGCCAGTCGGCGTTCATCCTTTTGGCCTCGGGCATCGGCGGGGTTCCGGGCGCGTTGTTTTACGGCTGGCTCGCCGACCGCATCGGCCGGCGCAACGTCTTTATCGCCACCGCGCTCAATTTCTCGATCGCCACCGGGGTCATGGCGCTGACCCCCGACCATGGCGGCTGGATCTTTCTCAGCGTCTGCCGCTTTTTTGTCGGCTTCGGCGTCGCCGGGCTGTTTACGGTCGACCTGCCGCTGGTCCAGGAATTCGTGCCGACCTCGAAGCGCGGCTTTGTCGGTGGGCTGGTGACCTCGCTGTTGCCGATCTCGGGCATCATGGGTGCCGCGTTGGGCGCGTTCGCCACCCCCGTCATCGGCTGGCGCGGCCTGTTCGCGATCGGTCTGCTGCCCGCCGCCGTCACCTTGCTGATCCGCGCTTGGGTCCCGGAGTCGCCGCGCTGGCTGATCCGTATGGGACGAATGGAGGAGGCGCGCCGGTCGCTCGCCTGGGCATTGCAGATCGACCCGAAGAGCATCGCACTGCCGACCGACGTCCCCGAGCCCGAGGCGACCGCGTGGCGTGAGCTGTTCCGTCACCCGCGCAGCATGGCCTTGTCGGTGTTGACCAGTCTCGGCTGCCAGTCGGGCGGGATTGGGATCGGGTTGTGGAGCACGACCCTCCTCGTGCTGCTGCTCAAGATCACGCCGGCCAAAGCCTCCTATCTGATGATCTACGCGGGTCTCGCTGGTCTCGGCGGACGCTTTATGTTCTGCTGGCTGTCCGATGCGATCGGGCGGCGTCCGTCCGGGGTCCTGCTCAGCTTCGGGGCAGCCCTGTCCTTGGCGCTCGCCGGCTATTACCACGACGCCTTTGTCGGCGGCCTCTCGGTCTTTTACCTGATGCTGTTCGGCCAGCGCCTGTTTGGCGACGGCGGCTATGCCGTCGTCGGCCCGTATGCGGCGGAAGTCTGGCCGTCGCGACTGCGGGCGAGCGGCATGGGATTCGGTTTCGGGATCGGCAATTTCGGCAAGATCCTGGGTCCGCTCGGACTGGCGCTGATCGTCGGCTCGTCGGATGTGATCAGCCCCAAGGCGACGATCGCCGCGATCGAGCCGGCGATGATGTATCTCGCGGCGTGGTACGCACTGTCCGGCGTCGTCTTTCTGCTGCTCGGCTTCGAGACCAGGGGGCGGTCGCTCGAAGAGCTCGACGCGGCGCTCGACCGGCCGCATCCGCGTCGGGCTCAGCCGATCTCGGTGCGATCGTAGCCGGAACAGACCACCGCCTCGTGCTCGAAGGCGCGGCAGGAACTGCCGGGCTAGCACGGTTTCCGACCGTGTTGCAGCGGGTCATTGCGAGGAGCGCAGCAACGAAGCAGTCCGGACCAACCGGACGCTCAGCCGCCCGAGGTTGCTTCGCTTCGCTCGCAATGACCGATCCTAGCCCGACGGTCCGATTCGGTCGAAAACCGGCCTAATAGCCGCGCCGCCAGTCGATGACGTTGCGCAGGGGCCGGCCGTCGAGATAGGCGCGCAGGTTTTCGCAGAAGATGTCGATGGCACCGTGCCGGTTCTGGTCGCTGGCGCCCGAGACATGCGGTGTAATCAACACTCTCGGATCCGACCACAGCCGCGTCGGCGGCGGGTGTTCGAACTCGCCGACATAAACGTCCATCGCGACGCCGCGCAGGCGGTTGCTCCGCAACGCGTCGGCGAGCGCGTCCTCGTCGACGATCTCGCCGCGGGCGACGTTGACCAAGACGCTGCCGGGCTTCATCAGGGCGATGCGCTCGGCGTCGAACAGCCGATCGGTCTCGGGCGTCCATTGACAGCAGATCACGACGAAGTCGCTGTCGGCGAGGAAGCGGTCGAGATCGGCCGCGCCGCCGATCTCGCTGAACCCGGCCGGCAGCGGATCGTTTGGCCGCGGCATGCGGCGCGTGCCGACGACCCGCAGGCCGAGCCCGGCGCACAGCCGCCCGACATCCTGCCCGATGCCGCCGGCGCCGACGACGCAGACGGTCTTGCCGTCGAGCAAGAGCGGGCGATAGGCGCGATGATCAAAGCTCTCGGCCTCGCGGTCGAGCGCGACGCGGCCCAGGCATTTCGCCAAATACAGGATGCCGGCGACCGCGTATTCGGCGATCGCCAAGGTGCTGCCGACACCGCGCGAGGTCGTGACCGCGACGTCGCTGCCCCAGAGGTCGCCGAGCCGCAGATTGCTGGCGCCGGCGGGGCGCTGATGAAACCATTTCAACCGTGGCGCGCGGGCGCGCAGGTCGAGCGGATAGGGCCAGCCGCCGAGGATGATCTCCGCCTCGGCGAGCAGATGGTCGCGCTCCTCGCGGGTGCCCTGACCCGTCGCCCCCGGCGGCAGATACCGCGCCGCCGTATAAGCCGGCCAGGTGTTTCGGATTTCCCCGTCGAACCAGCCGCCGGCATCGGTCAGCCGGATTGCCGGATCGACCGCCTCGACCCTGGCGCGTTCCGCGGCGCCGATCCGTTGAATGCTGAGAATGTTGAGCGCTTTCACCCTTTGCCCCGCCTGATCGTCTTTCGTCGGCGCAAGCTTTTACGCGAGCCCGGCGGCCCAGTCACCCGCTCGGGCGCGAGTGCCGCCGAGCCGGGTCGAGCGGCGGCAGCCGGGCCGGGTCGAACGGCGCCAGATCGACCGTCCGCGCGGTGCCGTCGGCGATCAGTTCGGCCATTGCCTCGCCAGTCGCCGGCGCGTTCAGCATGCCCCACACACTATGCCCGGTCGCGAGATACGCGCCTTCGACCCCCGGCACCCGGCCGATCAGCGGCAACCCGTCCCGCGTGATCGGACGAAAGCAGGCCTGCCGCGCCAGGATTTTCGCCGAGGCCAGTGCCGGCGACAATTCGCGGCAGATCGCTTCGAGCCGCTCGATCGCGCCCGGATCCGGCGCAACCGCGGCCGGGTCGACTGGCAACGGGCTTTCGCTCGATATGGCGCAGACATAGGTCGTCCCGTCGGGGCGCGGAAACAGCTCCGGCGCCTCGACCGCGCCATTTGCCTCGCGGTATTCGCAAAACAGCGCCTGCGCCGGCACGCTCGCCCCGGTCCCGAAGACGAGGCTGTGCCCCTTGAGGCCGAACACCGCAGGTAGTGGCAGCCACGCCGCGGCAAGGATCGACCATGGCCCCATCGCGACGACAACCGCGTCGCCCGCGACGGTCTCGCCATCGACCACGATACCCGCGACAGCGCCATCGGCGCGCCGCACGACGTCGCTGATGCGGCCGATGCATAACGCGGCGCCCCGCGCCTGCGCCGCCTGCATCATCGCTTCGCTGAAGCGCGCGGGATGAACCTGGGCGGTGGTTTCGGTCGAGCCGAGCTGCCGGGTCACACGCGCATCGGCGGAGAGCCAATCGAGATTATAGGCTCCCCCGAGCCGGCTTCGCCGCCCGCCGAAGCCGCCATAGGTGGTCAGCCGACGATAGCCCCAATCGGCGTCGACTTCTGCGAGCCGAGCGTGCAACGCGAAGCTGCGGCGCGCGAGAGCGGCGAGCGGGGTGCCGTCGCACCAATCGAGCGCCAGAAAACCGCCCGATTTGCCCGATGCCGCGCACGCGACCCCGGTCCGCTCGAAAACCGTCGCCCGAATCCCGCGGCGGCTCAGGAAATAGGCAATGGAGGCTCCGATCACGCCGCCGCCGCAAATCAGGACATGCATCGCTTGGCCATTGGTAAGTTGCTCCGCAGGACGATCCCGGCGAGCTTTGGTCGCGAGCAGGCGCAGACGCGCCGGTTTCCATCGGCAAGATATATTCGGTTCCGCGATCGATCGCGCGGGTGGTCGCGAAAACCGCGCCGCGTGCCTCCGCCCCGAACTTCCGATCCCAAATCCACGGGCACGATCCAGCTATGGACTTTGTGTTGCCGATCAGGCAATATTCGAAAACTTGGGGGGTACTGCGGTAAGCGCAAATGAGGGTCTGGGGATCAATCGGTCTTTGCTTGGCGATATGCGCTGTCTCCGCCGCGCCGGCAGCCGACGCCGCGTCCTGCCGGGTGAAGAAAAACCACAACTGTTTCGATGCCCCCGCCACGGTCAACTTCAGCACGGTTCCCGACATCTCCAAGCAAATCGTCAGC
>DATKHX010000057.1:0-3266 GCA_035510075.1 Allostellaceae bacterium | reverse complement strand
CGCCGCCGGCGGATTTCGCCAAAATTATCGACGAGCTGGCGGTCGGCGCCACGGTCAAGGGGGTCGTGCCGGACGGGCCCTTGGCGCAGGCCGTCGCCGCTTGGCGCGACGCCGGCGGCACGATCGAGGTCGACAATCTGCGCCTGCAATGGGGCGGCCTCGGGTTCAGCGCCAACGGCACGCTCGCCCTCGACCAGACATTGCAGCCGATCGCCGCCTTTTCCGGCGGCATCGAAGGCTTCGACGAGATCCTCAAGGTGCTGGTCGACACCGACCGGTTGACCCCGGAGCAAGCCTCGCTGGTCCAGATCGCGTTGAACATGTTGGCCAAGCCCGGGTCCGACGGCAAACCGCAGCTCACCGCCCCATTCACGATGCAGAACGGCAAGATGTATCTGGGGCCGGCGCGACTTGGCGCGGCACCCCGCATCGTCTGGCCATAGCTCGCGGGGAAGCTCGGGTTAAACCAGAGCTCTCGGGCAGAGCGCCGCCGCGGTTATGGTCAGATGCCGGTCAGCTCGCGGCGGACGATGGCCGCACCGTCGCCGAGCGCCTTCAATTTGGCGAAAGCGATGTCGCGCGGCAGGTATTTCATGCCGCAATCGGGGGCCGGGATCAGCCGCTCGCGCGGCACATGCCGGAGGGCGGCGCGGATGCGCGCGGCGACGGTTTCCGGTTTTTCCGGCTGCAGATCGCCCATGCTGATGACACCGAAAATCACCGTTTTGCCGGCGAGGCCGTCGAGATCGGCGAGATCGAGATCGGGCTGCGCCGCCTCGATGGAGATCTGATCGATACGGGTGGCGGTCAGCTCCGACAAAAACGAGTAGCCGTTCGGCTTGTCGCGCGACACATAGGCATAGCCGAAGCACAGATGCAGCGCCGTCGGGCCGGGAATTCCGTCGAGCGCCCGTTCGATCGCGGGCAAGGCGAGCCGCCGGGCCTCCTCGGGCCGCGCCTGCAGCCACGGCTCGTCGAGCTGGATCACGTCGGCGCCGGCCGCCTTCAGGTCGCGGACCTCGGCGTTGACCGCGGCGGCGTAGTCCATCACCAGCTCTTCTTCATCTTTGTAGTATTCGTTTTTGGCCTGGCGCGACATCGTGAACGGGCCGGGCAAGGTGATCTTGATCGTGCGGTCGGTGTGACGGCGCAGGAATTCGACGTCGCGCACTTCGACCGGGTGGAGGCGGCGGATCGGGCCCACGATGCGCGGCACGACGACGGTACCGCTCGACCGTCCGCGCACGGTCGCGGGGTTGTCGAGGTCGACGCCGGAGAGTGCCGTCGCAAAGCGGTTCGAATAGCTCTCGCGGCGGATCTCGCCATCGGTGACGATGTCGATCCCGGCCTCCTCCATATCGCGGATCGCGAGCCGCGTGGCGTCGTCCTGGGCCTCTTCGAGCCACGCCTCGGCGACGCGCCATAGTTCCTGCGCGCGCACCCGCACCGGCGGCAGATGCGTTAGCCGGTCGCGGTCGATCAACCAGCCGGGTTGCGGATAGCTGCCGACCACGGTCGTCGGCAGAAGGATTTCGGTCATCGCGTGATCTCCGTAGTCTGCGAGCGGGCCGGCATCCGCATTCGAACCGTGCTCATGCTCACTCGGGCAGTCGCGAATGACTATACCCGAGAAACGCCTCGCCGCCGCTGACAAGGTGACCGTCGCCCCGGCGGAGACCTAGGACGAGCCTTAGCAGCGTTCGAACGCAGCTAAAATTATTGCGCCGCCCTCGGCAGTCGAGCCGCCTCGGGTTCGAGGCTCGCGAGGCTGCGCCCGCGGGTCTCCGGCAGCAGCATCAGCATCACGACCGTCAGCCCGTACGCGAACACGCTGAGCACGGCAATCGACACGCCGAGCGAAAGGCTCTGGCTGACAAACCCGACCGTGGTCGGGAGAAACGAGCCGATCGCCCGGCTGGCATTATAACAAAAGCCCTGTGCCGTGCCGCGCACCGCGGTCGGAAAGAGCTCGGTCATGAATGGCCCCATCGGCGGAAATTTCATCAAGAGAAGAATGTTCATCGGTATGCCGAGAAAAAAAAGCGCTTCGTTGTTCATCGGAACCAGCAAGAAGATCGGGACGAAGATCAACGATCCGATTGTCGACCACAAAAACGTCCATTTGCGGCCGATGGCATCGGAAAGATAAGTCCCGAGCAAAAAGCCAACCAATGCGCCGAGGATCTGGACCAGCAGAAAGCCACCGGTGCCGGTTGCCGAGAGATGACGCACCGTGCGCAAATAGGTCGGCATCCAGATGCCCAAAGCATAGCCGCCGCCATGCGCGCCGGCGACCATCAACGTCACCTTGACGGTAGTCCAGAGATGAGGGCGGCGAAACGCCGCGAACAAATGCCCAACGCCGACCGCCGGGTGATCGCGGCGCTTTTGCTGAAAGACCTCCGACTCGTCGAGATGACGGCGGATCCAAACGACAAAGATTGCAGGGATCAATCCGATCGCAAACAGCACCCGCCAGGCGATCGCCTCGGGCAGAAAGGCGTAAAGGCCCGTGTAGACCAGTGCCGAGATGCCCCAGCCGACCGCCCAGCCGGTCTGCACCAGCCCGACGGCGCGGCCGCGGTATTTGTCGCGGATCACCTCGCCCATCAGCACCGAGCCGGCCGCCCATTCCCCGCCAAAGCCAAAGCCGTGCAACGCGCGCAGGATGAAGAGCTGCTCGAAATTCTGGGCGAAGGCACAAAGAAAGGTGAAGACCGAATACCACAGGATCGTGATCTGCAGCATCCGCACGCGGCCGAAGCGGTCGGCCAATGTCCCCGAAAACCACCCGCCGAGCGACGAAATCAACAGCGTGACGGTGCCGATCAGCCCGGCCTTGCCGTTCGACAGCGACCACAGGGCGATCACCGTCGGGATGATGAAGCTGTACATTTGAACGTCGAACGCATCGAGCGCCCACCCGCCAAAGCAGGCGCCCATTGTGCGGCGCTCGTTGGCGTTCAATTCGCCGAACCAGGCGAGCATGGCGTTTCTCCTCGTTGATTTTCTGGGCCGGCGCGGCCGGTTGCACCGGAGATTCTTGTTCAGTCCCGATTTTAATCGGTTTGGCCCGCCGAGCCAGTCCGCGGCGGCCTGGACGCGCCGTCCCGAACCGCGGCCCCGTCGTCGGCTCTTGCCGCTCAATCCTCGGCGCGCACCTTGACGTAGGAGCCGGGGGCGTCCTCGATCGGCTGGAGCTTGCCGTCACCGGGGCGGCGCGCCCGCACCTCGCCACCGGCATATTTCGAGTTCCAGCGCTCCCA
>DATKHX010000056.1:0-7356 GCA_035510075.1 Allostellaceae bacterium | reverse complement strand
CGTGCTCGTTGTAAAAGCACAGATAACCCTTGATTTTTGGGCATTCGGGGATCGGGTCGGGATAGCTCCAGACAATGTCTTGATAGAGCCGGTCGCCGATCTTGACCGAGTAATAGCGCGCCTTGCCCTTGTACGGGCAGCGGCTGGTCTTGTCGCTTGGGACCAGCAGGTCCATCCGCACGTCTTCGGGCGGGATGTAGTAGCGGGTCGGCAGCCGGGTTTCGAACAGGAAACGCGCGCGGCGGGTTTCGGCCACGACCGCGCCGCCAAGCACGACCTGCACCGGCCGCGACGACTGGATCACGTCGATCCGCTTATAGGGGTCGCGCGGATGGACGAAGATCTCCTCGTCCTCCTCGTACCAGCCGTCGACCCGGTCCCAGTAGAACGCGACGAAATCGCCGATCGCCGCCACTTCCGGAAACGGGTCGGGATACCCCCACACCGCATTTTCGGCAGTACGGCCGCCGACCATGACCGTCCAGTACGACGCCGTCCCCTTGTACGGGCAGAAGGTGTGATGGTCGGTCGGCGCCATCAAGTCGAGCCGCACGTCCGACCGCGGAAAATAATAGACCGGCAGATGGCGGGTCTCGAACAGCAGATGTGCATTGGTGCTGTCGGCGATCGTCTCGCCGTTGAATTTGACGCGCACGCGGCGCGGCGATTGCTCGAAGGTGATCTTGTAGTCGGGGTTGGTCTTGAACCCTGATTCGCGTGTCTGCGTTTGCGGTGCCGCTGCCATGATCGGGTCCTCCGTTGCCGCCCCACCCGCGGGGAGGGGGAGCTTTGATCGGGTAAGGCGCGTGCGGCGCCGCCGCCGATTCGCGCCGTCTCAGCCATGTTACGCGCCTTCAGGATCGCGGGCAAAGCCGCGATCGCATCGTCCGCCCGTCACGCCCGTTCGGTCTGAATCGACACGCCGGTATTTTCGGCCTCCACCGCGTGCTCGATCAAATTTGTCTTCATCCGTAACATCATATCGAGCAGCAGCCCGCGCTCGGGCTCCGGGATGCCGGCGAGCGCCTCCTCGCGTACTTCGGCGGCGAGCGCAAAGATGCGGTCGAGCAGCGGATAGGCGGATTCGGTCAGATAAAGCAGATGGGCGCGGCGATCCTTCGGATCGGGGCGCCGCTCGATCAGTGCGGCCGCCTGCAAGCGATCGAGCAAGCGGGCGAGCGTGATCGGCTCGAGCTCCAGGATCTGCGCCAGGCTGACCTGGTTGCTGCCTTCCTGACGAGCGAGATTGGCGAGCACCGCGGCCTGCGCCCGGGTCAGCCCGAGCGAGGCGGCGCGCGCCTGCTGCTCGAAGCGCTTGCGCATCAAGCGGGCCACGTCGTTGAGGACGAAACCCAGCGTGCGGCTCGGGATTTCTTGGATCATCGCAATACCCCCTAAAGGCCGCTATTTTGAGCATTCTATCCCCATGCCGAACCTGGTTGGGAGGTTGCATGCCAGGCATGCTTGTCGATTGACAGCGCCGGGCCCCGGTGTTGCTGTGCGAGATCGGCGTTGGCCGCGCTTTGCGGCGTGCAATTTCCGATCAAGGCGCTCGGTTATGAAAGCTCCCGCTTTCGATTTCGTCCGTCCGCGGAGCCTCGGCGAGGCGGTCCGGCTGTTGGCTTCGGGCGGGGGCGAAGCGCGGGTCATAGCCGGCGGGCAATCCCTGCTGGCGCTGATGAACCTGCGCCTCGCTACGCCCGCGTTGCTGATCGACATTGCGCGCTTGTCTGAATTGGCGCTGATATCGGAAGGCGAGGACGCGGTCATCCTCGGCGCCGGCGTCACCCATGCGATGATCGAGGACGCGCGGGTTCCAGACCCGTCGCGCGGGCTGATGCCGCACGCTGCGGCGAGCCTCGCCTATCGCGCGATCCGCACCCGCGGCACGATCGGCGGCAGCCTGGCACTCGCGGACCCGGCGGCCGAATGGCCGGCGGTGCTCGCCGCCCTCGACGCCGAGGCGAGCGTGTGCGGCCCGAGCGGCCGGCGGGCGCTCAAATGCGTCGGGTTCGCGACCGGGATCTATGAAACCCGGCTCGCCGAGGACGAAATCGTCGAGAGCATCCACATTCCGAAGTTGTCGGCCGACGCGCGCTGGGGCTACGTCAAGCTCGCGCGCAAATCGGGTGAGTTCGCCAACGCGCTCGCCGTCGCCGTCACCGACCGCGCGCGCGGCTATTGCCGGGTCGTGCTCGGCGCCGCCAATGGCGCGCCGCTGGTATTGGCCGAAGCTTCGCGCGTGCTCGCCGACGCCGATCGTGCCGCCGATATGTGGCGCGGCGTCGTCGAGGCGGATCTCGACCGTGCCGCAGAGTGCCATTTTGACGAGTTTCAGCGCAACCTGCACACCGTCGCGGCGACGCGCGCGCTGCGGCAGGTGACGGCATGACCGCGATCCGTCTGCATATCAACGGCGCCGAGATCGCCGACGACCTGCCGCCGCGCACCTCGCTCGCCGATTACCTGCGCGAGCGGCGCAATCTTACCGGGACCCATCTCGGCTGCGAGCACGGCGTGTGCGGCGCCTGCACGATCCTCGTCGACGGCGAGCCGGCGCGCTCCTGCCTCACGTTGGCGGTCGCCTGCGACGGCTGCCGGGTGCAAACCATCGAGGGCTTTGCCGCCGACCCGGCGATGACGGCGTTGCGCGACGCCTTTCATCGCCGGCACGGTCTGCAATGCGGGTTTTGCACGCCGGCGATGCTGATCACGGCACATGACCTGATCCGCCGCGGCCGTGCCGGTTCCGAAGCCGAAATCCGCCAGGGCCTCGCCGGCAACATCTGCCGCTGCACCGGCTACACCAACATCGTCGCCGCGATCGCCGAGGCCGCCGCGGCATTGGCGAACGGAGCCTCATGATGCCGAATGACGCCTGGGGGCTCGGCGCCTCGCTGTTGCGCCGCGAGGACGAGCGCCACCTGTTCGGACGCGGCGAGTTCGTGCCCGACATCAAATTGCCCGGCACGATGGATGTCGCCTTTGTCCGCAGCCCGCACGCCCACGCCCGCATCCGCGGCATCACCGTGCCGCCCGACGCCAAGGGCCGGGTCTTCGCCGCCGCCGATCTGCCGCGGATAAAGCCGATCCGCGTCGAAACCCAGGCGGCGGGCGCCAAGGCGCCGCCGTGGCCGCCGCTCGCCACGGACAAGGCGCGCTATGTCGGCGACGCGATCGCTGCCTGCATCGCCCCGACGCGCGCCGAGGCCGAGGACCTCGCCGCCTCGGTCGTGGTCGATTACGAGGCGCTCGACGCGGTGGTTTTGGCGCCGCGCGACATGCGCGGCAGCCGCCACCCGGTGCACGAGGGCTGGGGCGACAACCTCTTCAGCGAGCGCGTCTTCGAAGGCGGCGACATCGCCGCCGCGGCCAGCACTGCCGCGGTCACGGTCAGCCGCGAGTACCGTATGAACCGGCAGTCGGGGGCGCCGCTCGAAGGCCGCGCCGTGCTCGCCTACCGCGACTGGCGGCTCGACGAGATCGTGGTCTACGCCTCGACCCAGACGCCGCACACCGTGCGCGTCGGGTTGGGCGAATGCCTCGACCTCGATCTGCGCCGGCTGCGCGTCGTCGCCCCCGATGTCGGCGGCGGCTTCGGGCCGAAGGCGCGGCTCTACCCGGAAGAGATCATCCTCGCGGCATTGGCGCTCGAGCTCGACCACCCGGTGCGCTGGGTCGAGGACCGCGGCGAGCATTTGCTGACCTCGGCGCATACCCGCGACCATCACTACAAGGTCACCGCCTACGCCGATGGCCAAGGCCGAATTCTCGGGGTCGACGCCGAGATCATCGTCGATGCCGGCGCTTATGGGCTATGGCCGCAGGGGCCCTACCAGGAGGCGGCGATGGCGGCGCGCAACCTGCCCGGCCCCTACACGATCGCGAATTACCGTTGCCGCGCTGCTACCGTCGCCACCAACAAGGCGCCGCTCGGCCCCTATCGCGGGGTCGGGCGGCCGGGTGCGTGCTTTGCGATCGAGCGCACGATCGACGAGGTGGCGCGCGCCGTCGGCCGCGACCCGGTCGAGGTGCGGATGCTGAACATGGTGCGGCCGGAGCAAATGCCGTTCACCACGGTCGGCGGCATGCGCTTCGACAATGGCGACTATCCGCAATGCGTGCGGCTCTGTGCCGAGCTCCTCGACCTGCCGGCGGCCCGCGCCCGCCAGCAGCGGGGCGAGCCCGACGGCCGGCTGGTCGGCGTGGGCTTTGCGTCGTTCGCCGAGCAGACAGCACACGGGGCCGCCGAGTTCGTCAGCCGCGGCGCCTCGATCGTGCCGGGGTTCGAGAGCTGCACCGCGCGCATCCTGCCGGACGGCAGCCTGGTGCTGATGGTCGGCATCCAGTCGCACGGCCAAGGGCTCGAAACCGCCTTGTCGCAGATCGCCCATCACGAGCTCGGCATCGACCCGGCGCGGATCGCAGTGCGCCACGGCGACACCGAGACGACGGCGTTCGGGTTTGGCACCTTCGCCTCGCGCAGCATGGTCATGTCGGGGGGTGCGGTCGCGCGCGCGAGCCGGATATTGCGCGACAAGCTGTGCCAGATCGGCGCGCATCTCTTGCAGTGCGAGGCCGCCGCGGTGCGGTGCGCCGACGGTGCGGTGCACGGGCCGCAAGGCTCAGTCACGATCGCCGAGATCGCCAAGGTGGCACACCTCAGGATGGACGGGCTGCCGCCCGGCGTCGACCCGTTGCTCGACGCGACCGCGACCTACGAGCCCTCGGTCGGCACCGGCGTCTTCTCCTACGCGACGCATGGTGCCGTCGTCGTGGTCGACCCCGAGACCGGGTTTGTCGAGTTGCTCGACTTTGCGGTCGCCGAGGATTGCGGCACGATGGTCAACCCGATGATCGTCGAGGGTCAGATCCGAGGCGGCGTCGTGCAGGGCATCGGCACCGCGCTTTACGAAGAGATCCCCTATGACGAGCAAGGCCAGCCCTTGGCCGGCACCCTCGCCGACTATCTGATGCCGGGTGCCGCCGAACTGCCGACGATCAAGATCGGCCACCTGCACACCCCCGCCACCGCGACCGAATACGGCATGAAGGGGATGGGCGAAGGGGGTGCCGTCGCCCCGCCCGCCGCGATCGCCAACGCGGTGCGCGACGCGCTCGCCAAAATCGGCGCCCGTTCGGGAGCCGAGGTCAACGAAACCCCGATCACCCCCCGCCGCGTCATGGCTGCGATCAAAAAAGCGCGCGCTTCATCGCGCGATCCATAAAGGGGGCAATCGTTTCCTACCCGTCCCACTTGTCTCCGCGGCGGCCTAGCGGCGACCGAACAGGCGCTCGATGTCGGCGAGGTCGAGAGCGATGTAGGTCGGGCGGCCGTGATTGCATTGGCCGCTGTTGGGGGTCGCTTCCATCTGGCGCAGGAGGGCGTCCATTTCGGCGGGTGTGAGGCGGCGGCCGGCACGCACGCTGGTGTGGCACGCCAAGGTGCCGCAAACCGTCTCGACCCGCTCCTTCAACGACAAGGCCTGACCCCATTCGGCGAGCTCGTCGGCAAGATCGCGCACCAGGGCCGCCACGTCGAGCCCGACCAATAAGGCCGGGACCTCGCGCACGACGACCGCACCCGGGCCGAATTTTTCGAGGACCAGGCCGAATTCGGCGAGCTCCCCGGCGCGGGCGGCAAGGCGCGCCGATTGGGTTTCGCCGAGCTCGACGATCTCCGGCAGCAACAGGCTCTGACGTGCCACCCCGTGGGTCGCGAGCGCCTCCTTGATGCGCTCGTGGACGAGCCGCTCGTGGGCCGCGTGCTGGTCGACGAGCACGATGCCGCCCGCGGTCTCGGCGAGGATGTACGTGCCGTGCAATTGCGCCCGTGCAGCACCGAGCGGCGCTTCGGGCAGCGCCGTCGGGGTTGACGACCCCCCTGCCGGCGCGGCGGGCGCCGGAAAATCGTCGGCCGCTTCGGCCAAGGCGAGCGCCGATGCCGCGGGCGGGGGCGGAAAGGCAAACCGCCCCCAATGTCCGGGGTGACCGGCGCCAGCCCCGCCGGCCGGGCGGAAAGCGCCGAGTGCCGCGGCGGCAACCGTCGTCGAGGCGCGGTGGCCGGCGGCGGCGAGCGCGTGCCGGAGGGCGCCGACGATCAGCCCGCGCACCAAGGCCGCGTCGCGAAACCGCACCTCGGCCTTGGCCGGGTGGACGTTGACGTCGATTTCCTCGGCCGGCCCGTCGAGAAACAATGCGACGATCGGATGGCGGTCCCGCGCAAGCACGTCCTGATAGGCGCCCCGCACAGCACCGACGAGCAATTTGTCGCGCACCGGGCGGCCGTTGACGACGAGATATTGGTCGCGCGGCAAGGCCCGGTTCAGGGTCGGCAGCCCGGCGAGCCCGGCCAATCGAAACCCGCCGCGCTCGGCGGCGATCGCGAGCGAATTCTGCGCGAAGTCGCGACCGAGCAGGGCGGCGAGCCGCGCCGGCCGGTCCGAGACCGCGGGCAGGCGCAGCAACATCCGCTCGTCGTCGCCGGTCACCGAAAACGCGATCCGCGGATAGGCCATCGCAAGGCGCCGCACCATATCGACCGCAAGCTCGCGCTCGGTGCGCGGCGTCTTTAGGAATTTGAGCCGCGCCGGGGTCGCAAAAAACAAATCGCGCACCTCGACCCGCGTCCCCGGCGGCGCCGCGGCCGGGATCGGCGGGCTCTTGCGGCCGGCCTCGACCGCGATCTCCCAGGCGTTCGCGGCAGCTTGCGGGCGCGAGACGATGCGCAGCCGGCTGACCGCACCGATCGACGGCAGCGCCTCGCCGCGAAACCCCAATGCGCAAATCCGCAGCAGATCGTCGTCGGGGAGTTTCGAGGTGCAGTGGCGCTCGACCGCCAACGACAATTCGTCCGGGCTCATGCCGCAGCCGTCGTCGGCGACCGCGATCAACGCCTGCCCGCCCTCGCGCAACGTCACCTCGATCCGCGCCGCCCCGGCATCGATCGCGTTTTCGACCAATTCCTTGACCGCCGCCGCCGGGCGCTCGACGACCTCGCCCGCGGCGATGCGGTTGACCAGAACCGGCGGCAACAAGCGGATCGGCATCGCCGCAATCTAGCCGATTGGCGCTCCGCCGACGACCGAAGTTTGTTCGAATGCCGCCACCACCGCGAGACCGCGCGGCTTCTCAGCCGGCCGCCGCGCGCGCGACCGCCGGCGCATGGTGCGCCGCCGTGGTCGCAGCGATCGCCAGCATGGCGACGATGATGCCGGCGATGATGTCGATCAGATAATGGCCGCCAAAACTCGGGACCGAGAACAGCATGACGGCATTGACGAGCGCTACCGGCGCCAGCAGCGACGAGCGGCGGTGGGCATAGGTCAACAGCACCGCCAGCACGGTGTGGTAGGA
>DATKHX010000055.1:0-4767 GCA_035510075.1 Allostellaceae bacterium | reverse complement strand
GGCACAGCCCGCCATTCGAGAAATTGCGCTGCCGAAAGGTGGCCAGCATCCAGTCGTAGAACCGGTCGAGGCGTGGGTCGAGAAAGTCGTAATCGGGCTCGAACGGCGTCCCCTTTAGCCGACCTTCGGCTTCGAGCTGCGTTTTCAGCGGCGTGCCTGCATAGGGCAGGGTTCGGCAGAAGTTTGCGACACTCCAGCCATCGCCGACAAAAGCATCGAGGAAATCGACGTTGGCCCGGGTGCTGTCGATCGTCGAATAGGGCTCGAGCAACATAAAACCGAAATCGAACGACAGACCCGCCGCGCGCAGCACGTCCCCGGCCGCCAGATGCTGGGTCGGCTTCAGCATCTTGTTCATGTGCCGCAAGCCGTCGGCGTCGCCGCTTTCGACGCCCATGTAGACATGGGTGAGCCCGGCGGCGACCAGATGTTCGACGACCGGGGCCTGAACCTCATCCGATCGGCAGCTGATCTTGAACGCGATGCGGTTTGCAAGCCCGGCGCGCAGGATTTCGTCGGCGAGCCCCCTCGCCCAGTCGCGCGCCCGCCCCCCGGTCGCGAGAAAATCGTCGTCCTGGAACAAAAAGATGCGCGCGCCCTGCTCGACATGGACGCGACGCATCTCCTCGGCGATCGCACGGGGGGCGCGCAGCCGGCGCAGGCGGCCGCCTTGGGCCTCGTAAAACGGCCTGATCGAGCAGAAGCTGCAATTCCACGGGCAGCCGCGGCTGCCCAGCAACGAGGCGGTCGCGAGATCGCGGCTGCGATAGTCGATGTCGCGGCGCTCGGGCTCGGGCAGGGTGTCGAGATCGTCGATTGCGGGCCGCAATGGGTTGGCGGCGATCTCGGCGCCGCGGCGATAGGCGATGCCGAGGATATCGCGCCATTCGCGTCCAGCCGAGAGCCGCTCCAGCAGCTCGACAAGCGTCGCCTCGCCCTCGAACCGCACGACGGAGTCCGCGCCGGGGATGCGCTCCAAGACTTCGCCAAAGTCAAAGCTCGGGTAATGGCCGCCGATCGTGATGTGCGCCCGGCACCCATTCGCGCGCAGCGCCGCGATGGCTCGGCCGAATTCCGGGGCCATATACTGAAAGATCAGCGAAAACCCGACGATATCGGGCTTCATTCGCGCGACGATCTCGCAGATCGGGGCGGGATCGGCGGTGTAGGTGGCGATCTCGCCGCGGAACCCGGCATGCCTTACCGACGAGAGCAGATAGCGCAGGCCGAGATTGTCCTGATCCTGAAAGCCGATCAGCAGGACGCTGGCGGTCATCGCTTGCCGCCCTCGCCTTCGCGCAATTCGTTCAGGCGCTCGTTCAGCAGGCCCTCGATCGATCGCAGCCGGACGAGGTCCTCGGCAACTGCTCGCACCGTCGCTTCGAGCTCGCCGGCGGTCAGCCGCGCGATATCCTCCGGCGGCGGGTCGCCTCCGCTCAGCAGTCGCGCTATCCATTCGGCGAGCAATGGGTCGAGGCCTTCGAGACGAACGCGATCGCTCGCCGGCGGATCGCCATGCGGCGGCCGGCGCAACAGCAGCTCGGCGAGCCGAACCCGGTCGCTGACCGCCGGGTCGCCGGGATGCGGCCGACGCAGCAGCAGTTCGGCCAATCGCACCCGGTCGGTCGCGGCGGGATCGCCTTGGGGCGGCCGGCGCAACAGCGACTCGGCGAGCCGCACGCGGTCGCTGACCGCCGGGTCGACGATCGGGCCGGGCCGGCGGTAATAGGCTTCGGCCACCGATCCGCCGAGGCGCCCGATATCCGGCGGCGGCGGGTCGCCCGGGTTGATCAGGCCGAGCGCGGTGAGAATCTGCTCTATGTAGGAGAGCCTTGCGTCGATGATGTAAAGGTCACGCAGGGTCGGCACCGAAACCTCCCTAGATTGCGAGGGATTCGACGGCACGCACGGCCACAACACTCGGAACGATCCAGGATCGCCCCTTTATCGCGTTAACGTTAAAGGGTAACCGCAGACGTGCTTGTCCACAACTGAATTTGATGGCGATTGCCGGGTGCTGGGCGGGTTCGCCGCCGCCGGAAACCAGCTCCCAGAATTCCCGCCCCCCAGATATCCGATCTCGGGTTACCGAGAGGAGCCTTCGCCTGCGGTCATCAGACGCCCGATCAGCCGGCTGACCTCGCCGGCTTTTTCCAAATGCGGCAGATGCCCGGCGCCGTCGAGGATGTGGACCGGGAAGCGCGCCGCGAGCGCTGTTGCATGGGCGACGGGAAGGATGCGGTCCTCACGGCCCCAGATCAGTTGCACCGGAAGGGTCAACGATTTGATCGGATCGGTCAGGTCGAGATGCTGCCCGCCGTCGGCGAACCACGCCCGGGCGATCGTGGTCAGGGCCGCCTGAACGCCGTCGAGCCGCTTGTAGCGCAAGACTTCTTCGATCATCGCGCGGCTGACCAATGCCGGGTCGAAAACCAGCTGGCTCAGCACCTCGGCCGCTTCGCGGCGGCGGCCGACACGGATAAACCCCTCGATGAAGCGGTTGTTGATCTCGGGCCCGAGCCCCGCCGCGGCGATCAGGGTCAGGCTCGCCGCCCGCTCCGGCCGGCGCAGTGCCACCAGTGCCGCAACCGCACCGCCCATCGAATGGCCGACGAGATGCGCGCGCTCGATCCCGAGCGCTTGCCGAGCCGCGTCGACAGTGTCGGCCAGGGTGTCGGGATCGCCGGTGCCGACCTCCTTGGTCGAGCCGCCATGTCCCGGCAGGTCCAATGCGATCGTGCGCCGACCTTCGGACAGCAGCGGCTGAGTGAACATCCAGGTGTTCAAGTCGCCGCCAAAGCCGTGCACCAGCATCACGGGAACGCTGTCGCCCTCGCCCAGCTCGAGATAGCGAACCCGGCGACCGCCGGCCTCGATTTCGCGCGGCGTTGCCGTCTCCGCCGCGGCTGCGCTCCCGCCCTCGACGGTGGGCTCGATAACGGCGAATTCGGCGACAAAGGCATCGACGTCCGTTTCGGCCACGGCTTCAGGCGCAACCACCGCGAGCAGCCCGCCAACGGCCAAGGTGGCGCCGGCCGGCGCCACGATGCGCCGCAAGGTGCCGGCCTCGGTCGCCTCGACGGTGTTCGTAATCTTGGTTGTTTCGATCTCGAGAATTTCGTCGCCCGGCGCGAAGGATTGACCTTCGCGCTTCAGCCAGCCCACGACCTTGCCTTCGGTCATGGTCAGGCCCCATTTCGGCATCGTGATCGGGGTGATCGTCGGATTGCCCATGTCGGCCTCCGCTATTTGTATTGGTGGCCCATTGGGAACAAGGGCTTTCGGGCCGTTTTGGCATTAAAGCGCGGAGCGGTCATTTGTTCGACCGCGCCAGATGGCCAGCGCCCGCAAGACCACACGACCCGCGCCCAATGCGCCAAGCCGCGCGGCGGCGCAATCCCGACCCGATCAGCGAGCGGTTCCTCGCAACTGCTCACTGCGGCTTCGGCTTCGCCGAAAACTCGGCGGCGCAGAAGGTGCCGCCCTGGTATTCCTCGGCAATCGGCTCGGCGCCCCCGGGCTCGGCCGCCAAGACCGCTTCGGCGTAGGGTTCCGAATCGTCCTGCGGGTTGTAGCCGAGCCGGTAGGCGTTGGAATTGTCGTACCACGAGCGCCGGTTGCCCGAGACGCCATACACAATCTCATAGCGCAGATCGGGGTGTTCGAGCCCGATGCGCACGAGCTGGGTCAAATCGCGCGGGCTGACCCAGATCGCGAGGCGGCGCTTGTCGATCGGCCGTGTTCCGAAGTTGCCGATCCGCACGCAGAGGATTCCGATGCCGTGCTTGTCGGCGTAGAGACTGGCGAGCGCCTCGGAAAACGCCTTGCTGACGCCGTAGCGGCTGTCCGGCCGCAGCACGACGCGGTGGTCGATCGTCTGCGCGCGCGGGTAGAAACCGACCGCATGGTTGCTCGTCGCCATGACGATGCGCTGCACTCCGGCTTGGCGCGCCGCTTCGAACACGTTGTAGACGCCGACGATGTTGGACTGCAGGATGACCCGCCACTCGGCCTCGCCGGAATTGCCGCCGAGATGGATGATGGCGTCGACCCCCTCGACCATGCGCTCGACCGCCGCCATGTCGGAGATCTCGGTCTGGTCGATCTCCTCGCCGTCGCGCGCCGGCGCCAGTGGCACCCGGTCGGACAGCCGCAGCACCGGATAGACCCCGCGCAACGTCTCGCGCAGCGCCCGTCCGATCCCGCCGCCCGCCCCGGTAATCAATACCCGATGCATCGCAATCCTCCTTTGAGGGCGACCCCGAAGCCACCGTTTGTCGCCGCGCATTCGAGCAGGTATTCGCGGGCGTTGACAACCCGCCCGTTTGCTCCCAATTTGAGAACGGCTTCAGTTGCCGCCGGGGGGTGGGCCGGGGTTGTTGCGGATCATTTTGGTGAGCGCGTTGCGAGAATTTTGGAGCCGCCCCGGCCGATCCGACGCGGAGCAGCCGCTGCGGACCTGGGTGCGGGTCGTCAGCTCAGCAGACTGGTCGAGACCGACCGACATCAAAGCGATGTTCCGCAGCGCGGACACATTGGCCAACGATCGAGTGGTGTTCAACATCGGCGGAAACAAATACCGGCTCATTACCGCAATCCATTACCGCGGCAGGCGTGTCTTCATCCGATTTATCGGAACCCACGCGGAATATGACAAAATCGACGCGACGACTGTGTGAGGATCAGTTCGATGGATATTCGCCCGATCCGATCAGAGGCTGATTACCGCGCCGCGTTAACCGAGGTCGAGCGCCTGTGGACGGCCGA
>DATKHX010000054.1:0-2628 GCA_035510075.1 Allostellaceae bacterium | reverse complement strand
TCCTCTAAGGCGTCGCCCCTGCGAAAGCGGGGGCCCAGGCCCTGCGCCCCGGGTTTGGGCCGGGGGCAATCGGTACCGTCTGGATTCCCGCTGTCGCGGGAATGACGAGGTTAAGTTCTAATCAGCACGCACCTTCCGTATTCAGGCCCTACTCCGCCGCCTGGCGCATCGGCTCGGCTTGATCGAGCGCTTCGAGCACCCGCGGCGGCGACATCGGCAGGTCGCGCAGCCGCACCCCGGTCGCGGCCGCGATTGCGTTGGCGACCGCCGCCATCGGTGGCACGATCGGCACCTCGCCGACGCCGCGCGCGCCGAACGGATGACGCGGGTTCGGCACCTCGACCATGACCGTGTCAATCATCGGCATGTCGGACGCGACCGGCACGCGGTAGTCGAGAAAGCCCGGGTTTTCGAGCCGGCCGTCCTTGTCGTAGATGTACTCCTCGCTGAGCGCCCAGCCGACCCCTTGCGCGACGCCGCCCTGCATCTGGCCTTCGACATAGGACGGGTGGATCGCGCGGCCGACATCCTGGATCGCGGTATAGCGCAGGATCTTGACGTGCCCGGTTTCCCGGTCGACCTCGACATCGCAGATGTGGGTCGTAAAGCCGGGTCCCTGCCCCTGCGCGTTGATCTGGACCTCGGCGCTGATCGGGCCGCCGGTGCGTGCCGATTTCGCCGCCAGCTCCTCCAACGGCAACGGCTCGAAACTGCCGGCGTTGGGGCCGGCGGGGAACGCCTTCCCGTCCTTCCACTCGACCGCCTCGGGGCTGATGTCCCAAGTCACCGCGGCGCGCTTCTTGAGCTCCTCGACGACCTTTTGGGTCGCCTGGGTCACGGCCATGCCACCAGCAAAGGTGACGCGGCTGCCGCCGGTCGAGGCGCTAAAGCCGATCGCGGTCGTGTCGCCGACGACCGGGCGCACGGTCTCGAACGGCACGCCCAGCACCTCGGCCACCATCATCGCCATCGAGGCGCGCGACCCGCCAATGTCGGGATGGCCCTCGGTCACGGTGACCGTGCCGTCCTCGTTGACATGGCAGGCGGCACTCGATTCACCGCCGGCATTGTGCCAATAGCCCGAGGCGATGCCGCGCCCCTGGTTGGGCCCCAATCGGGTCTTGAGATGGTCGTGTAGCTTCGCGGCTTCGAGCGTCTGCTGATAGCCGATATTGACCCAGGTCGGCCCGTGCGCCGCCTTGGTGCCGTCCTTGGCGCCGTTGATTTCGCGCAGGCGCAGTGGGTCGATCTTCAGTTCGAGCGCCAGCTCGTCCATGCAGCTTTCGACGGCGAACGAGCCGATCGGTGCGCCCGGCGCGCGATAGGCGGCCACCTTGGGACGATTGCAGAGCACGTCGTAGCCGATCGTTTCGGCGTTCGGCAGGTCATAGACCGCAAGTCCGCAGATGCAGCCCTGCTGGACCGGCGAGCCCGGGAATGCGCCCGACTGGTATTTCAGTACGGTCTTCGCGGCGGTGATATGGCCGTCTTTCTTTGCGCCGAGCTTTACGTCGATGACGGCACCCGAGGTTGGTCCGGTGGCGCGGAACACCTCCTCGCGGCTCATCACAATTTTGACCGGCCGGCCCGATTTTTTCGACAGCATGTAGGCGACCGGTTCGAGATAGACGATCGTCTTGCCGCCAAAACCGCCGCCGATCTCGGCCGGGATCGCGCGGATGTCGGCGATGTCGGCGCCGACGATGCGCGAGGTATAGCCGCGCACCATGAACTGGCCCTGGCTCGAGCTCCAGATCGTCGTCTGGCCGTCGGCCGCCACCGAAACGACGCACGCATGCGGCTCGATATAGGCCTGGTGCACCGGCTTGGTCGTATAGCGTCGCTCGATGACGACATCGGCCTCGCGGAACCCGGTCTCGACATCGCCCTTCGCGAAACGCACGATCTTGGAGACGTTCGAGGGCTTGGTCGGCTTGGGCTCGACCCCTGCCGTGAAGATGTCGTCGAGGAGGACCGGCGCATCAGAGGCCATCGCCGCCTCGACGTCCATGACGTGCGGCAATACCTCGTATTCGACCTCGATCAGGTCGAGCGCCTGCTCGGCGATTGCCGGCGACACCGCCGCAACCGCAGCCACCGCGTGGCCCTCGTAAAGCGCCTTGCCCTTGGCCATGCAATTGCGCGACAGGTCCCACAAATTGGCCGGTGCGGCGCCGAGGACGCGCTTATCCGGCGGGATATCCGGGAAGTCGGTGCGGGTCGTCACCGCCTTGACCCCGGGCAACGCCATCGCCTTGTCGGTGTTGATCGCCACGATCCGCGCATGGGCGTGCGGGCTGCGCTTGATCTTGCCCCACAGCATGCCGGGCATTTTCATATCGGCGCCGAAATTGGCGCGGCCGGTGACCTTGTCGACGCCGTCCGGGCGAACCGGGCGGGTGCCGACGACCTTGAGCGAGCTCTTGTCGAGGAAACTCATCGTGCGGCCTCCCCACGCATGACCGCGGCGGCGTCGAGCACGGCGCGGATAATCTTGTCGTAGCCGGTGCACCGGCACAGATTGCCGGCGAGCCAGTAGCGGGTTTCTTCCTCGGTTGGGTTCTGGTTCTCGTCGAGCAACGCCTTGGCGGCGACGATGAACCCCGGCGTGCAGAAGCCGCACTGCAA
>DATKHX010000053.1:0-4269 GCA_035510075.1 Allostellaceae bacterium | reverse complement strand
TGCCGGCGGTCGAGCGCGACCATGTCGATGCCGAAGTGCTGGCCGCCTATGATTTGGCAGTCGAAACTTTGGAAAAGCTCGGCGCCGAGATCGTGACGGTCGACCTGCCGCGCCGCTTTGCCGACTACACCCAGCTGACCGGCCGCATTATCGGCGCCGAATCCTATTTCCTGGTCGGCGACCTGATCGACGATCCGAGCCTACCGATCGACGAGGCGGTGCGCCCGCGTATCGCCACCGGCAGAGGCGTCTCGGCGCGCGATTATCTCGCAGCACTGCGCGAGCAGGCCGAGGCAAAAGAGGAGTTCGCCGCCGCCCTCGGCGACGCCGACGCCCTGCTGACACCGACGACGACGACCGCGGCAATCCCGCTCGACGCCGTCGATCAGGCCACGACCCCAGCGCACTTCACCCGCTTTGTGAACGCGCTCGAAATCTGCGCGCTGGCGGTGCCCGACGGCTTTACCGGGACCGGATTGCCGCTGTCGCTGCAGATCGTTTGCCGTGCCTATGACGAGGCGACCGCGCTGCGCATCGGCTTGGCATATCAGCGCGCGACCAAGTGGCACGAACGCCGCCCGCCCGCTATCGCCGGCTGAGCGGTCACTCGCCGAGGCCGAAGCGGCGGCTGAGAAAATCGAGCACGTCGGCGGCGCAGCGGTCGGGGAAGGCGTCGCAGATGTTGTGCGGCGCGCCCTCGTAAACACGCATCTCGACATCCGCGACGAGGCGACGGAACGGCTCGTAATTCGCGGTCGAGCCGATCGGCTCGGCGCCGGGCACGACGACCATGGTTGGGCAGCGGATGCGGCCGACTTCGTCGCTCCAATCATAGCTTGCCATCAGCAGGACGAACTTGGCGATAAAGGCCGCGTCGTTGTTGGCCGCTTCGTCGAGAAACCATTCGACCAGCCCCGGATCGACCTGGTCGAGCGGCAACCGCTCGGCGATCGTCTCGGCGAGAAACCCGCGGAGGCCCTTTGCTTCGATCTGCGGGATCCAGCTCGACGCCTGGCTGTTCTTGAGGCCCGGGGTCGAGCCGAACAGCATCAGGCTGCGCACCCGGCCGCCATGGTTCATCGCCAATTGCTGGCCCAAATAGCCGCCCGCCGAATTGCCGACGATGTGGGCATTGCCGACGCCGAGATGGTCCATCAGCTCGATGACGTCAATCACTAGCCGGTCGAGCGTCAACGGCCGGTCGGCCGTCGGAATCTCCGAATTGCCATGCCCGCGCAGGTCCATCCGCACGACCCGGTAATGACGGCAGAGCGGCGGAACCCAGGCGTAATAGCGCCGAGCACTCCCCATCGCCGCGTGCAGCAGCAATAATGTCGGCGGCTTTTTCCACGGGTCGGTGAAGTCGTCGATGGTGTAGGCGAGACGCGCGCCGTCGCCGGCGGTGAAATTTGCCATGAATGCCTCCTCGTAACGTCCGTCGCCGCAATTGACGCGCCGCATCCCCTCAGCTCGAGCCGCGCGGCGGCGCCAAGCCCAGAAAGTCGAGCAGCGGCGTCAGCGTCTTCTCGTGCCGTAGAGGCGTCGGGGCATCGGGCGGCGCGCGCATCCCGACCCGGTCATGCCAATAGGCGGCAAGGCCCACCTCATCCGCCCCGAAAAGATCGTAGGGCGACCCGGCAACAAACAAACAGCGCTCGGGAACGACCTCCAGCGCCTCCAGGGCCATCCGATAGGGCCGCGGATGCGGCTTGTAGAAGCCGGCATGCTCCGCGGTGACGATGACGGCAAAGTCGGCGCCGGTCCGCGCCGCGGCCACCCGGCCCAATTTCCCCGAGCAATTGGTCACGATCCCCACGGGAAGGACGCCGCCGAGCGTCCGCAAAACCCCGGGCACTTCGGGCCACGGTTCCAGCGACCCATAGCCGGCCGCGAGATCGTTCGCGAGCCCTGGCGCCAGACCGACCTGCTCGGCCGCTTCCGCGACCAGCGTCTCGTAGGGCCGATAGCACCCCGCGCCATAGGTGTTGCGCAGATAGGTCGTCCGCCAACGCTTGCCGGCCTCGGCATTGCCGGCAACTCGGTTCCACAGCGTCCACGAATCCACGAGCGCCGTCAGCAGGTCGAACAGCACGGCATCATAACGGGCCATTCCGCGCACTCCTTTACGACCGCTGACGATCCGTAGGATTAATCTACACTATTGGATAGCGTCGCGACCCGGCGGACCTGGTTGGAGGGGTTATGAAGATCGGGGTATTTCTGACTGGCCAGCACCCGCCGAAGAGCGACATCGTCGCCGAGCTCGAAGGCCAATATGCGATGGCGAGGCTGGCGCGCGACCGCGGCTGGGACGCCGTCGCCACCGGCCAGCACTATTTGAGCGAGGGTGTCCGCCAGCTGCAGCTGATCCCGTTTCTCGCGCGGCTCGCGGCCGAGGCGGGCGAGATGACCGGCATCGCCGGGGTGTTGCTCGCGACCCTGCACAACCCGGTTGAAACCGCCGAGTGCATCGCCTCGCTGGACGCGATCTGGCGCGGCAATTTCGTCTTTGGCGTCGGCCTCGGTTACCGCGAGGTCGAGTTCGACGCGTTCGGGGTGCGCCGCGGCCAGCGCGTGCGCCGTTTCGAGCAATGTCTCGAAATCGTCAAGCGGTTGTGGACCGAGGACGGCGTCAGCTTCGAAAACGAAACCTGCAAGTTGTCCAACGTCACCGCGACCTGCCGGCCGGTGCAGAAACCGCACCCGCCGATCTGGATCGCCGCCAACAGCGACGCCGCGGTGCGTCGCGCCGCCCGGCTTGGCGACAGCCTCTTTGTCAACCCGCATGCGACGATGCCGGTCATCACCGGCCAGATGGCGCTCTACCGCGCCGAGCTGGCGCGCCACGGCAAGCCGTTCCCGACCGTGCTGCCCTATCTGCGCGAGATTTATTGCGCCAAGGACAAGCGCAGCGCGGTCGAGATGGCTGGCCCCTATCTCGCCGAGAAATACCGCACATATGCACAATGGGGACAGGATCAGGTGTTGCCCGGGCAGGATACGTTCCGCCAGTCGCTCGACGCGTTGCTGCAAGATCGCTTTGTCCTCGGCAGCCCCGAGGAATGCTATGAGCAGCTGCGCCCATGCTGGGAACAAGCCGGCGCCAATTTCCTGATTTTCCGCACCCATTGGAGCGGGATGCCGGTCGCCGATGCCCTCGCCAGCATGCGGCTGATCAGCGACGAGCTGCTGCCGGCGCTCCGCCGCGTCGCGCCGGCGTCGGCCTCTTAGCACTCAGCACCCGATTTCTTTTTGTCGGGTTTCCACGAGAGCGCAGTGCTGTCCGGTTCCGCGAATGCGGCTGTTTTGAATAAACTAACGCAACCCAAGATTATCGTGGCCGTGGCTCGACACGCGGGCCGTTCAGCCCACGGTCTTTGATCCGTGGTCATCCACGCCTTGCTTTGGCTCTGTCGGATCGGTTTTCAGACGCGACCGGGCATTCAACTCCAGCTTCCCTTCCGACCTCCCTCTCGGCGGCGGCTAGCGTTCCGCAGCAGCGGAGGAGATCGCGCAGTCTATATCCCTTCGCGCACGACGGGGTTGGTCAGGGTGCCGATGCCGGTGATCTCGATGTCGATCGTGTCGCCGTGCTTGACGTTTTCGGGGGCGCCCTCGGTCCCCATCCACACGATGTCGCCGGGGTAGAGCGTCAGGTATTGCGACATCCGGCTGATGAATTCGGCGGGGCCGAACAGCATGTGGTCGGTCTTGAAGCGGATCTTCTCGTCGCCGTTGACGCGAATGATCGTGTGCGCGGCGGCGAGGTCGAAATCGGTCTCGATCCACGGCCCCATCGGCTTAAAGGTGTCGGCGTTCTTGGCGCGCCACAGGGTGCGGTCGCCCGCCTGCCAGGTGCGCTCGCTGAAGTCGTTGCCGATCGTCCAGCCGAGGACGCAAGAGAGCGCGTCCTGTTCACTCAGATTCTTGGCCTTCTTGCCGATGACCGCGACCAGCTCGCCCTCGTACTGGCAGCGTTCCGTCGCGTCCTTCGGGATCACGATGTTCTCGCCGTGCGCGACGAGAGCGTTGTTGGCGCGGTAGCCGATGTCGGCGGCCTTTGGCAAATTCGGCTCCTGCCCGCGTTTCCGCGCCGCCTCGATCACGTGCTCGGCATAGTTGAGCCCGGCGCAATAGAAGGTGCGCGGCTCGACCGGCACCAAGAGCTTGACCGACGACAGTTTGTGGCGGGTCGCGGTCTTTTCGTAGCCGGCGAACGGATCGCCCGCGACCTCGGTCACCGTGTCGCCGTCGACGATGCCATAAGCT
>DATKHX010000052.1:0-6052 GCA_035510075.1 Allostellaceae bacterium | reverse complement strand
CTGCGCCGCCGCCGGCAGCGCCATCGCTCCAAAGGCGGCACACGCAAACACCGCCAGTGCCGGCCGAAAACCTGCCATCGTCCGCTCCATCGATTTCGCAGAAAACCGCCGAAAAGCCTAGCGCGACATCACCACCGGCATCTTCGATTCCATGATGATGTGGCGCGTCGCGCCGCCGAAGATCATCTGGCGGATGCGGCTTTGGGTATAGGCGCCCTTCAGCATCAGATCGGCGCCCGCCGCCATCGCTTCCTGCATGAACGATTCGCCCTGCGGCTTTTGCCGGCCGAAGGCGGTGCGCAGGCTGACCGTGTGGCCGTGGCGTTCGAGGGTGCGGGCCAGCTCGTCGCCGGTCGGGCCCGGCTCTGGCATGTGCTGCGGCCCGACGCCGACAACGACGACTTCCTTCGCCAACTTCAAAAACGGCATGTTGAGCGCGACCGTGGTCGCGGTCTCGGTGCTGCCGTTCCAGGCGATGGCGACGACCTCGCCGAGCGTGGGCGCCACCACCTTGGGCACCATCATCACCGGACGGCCGCTCTCGAACAGTGCATCCTCAAGCGTCGCCTCGGCGATCGAGGCGAGCTTTTCCGGCTGCTCGACCAAGATCAGGTCGAAGACGCGCCCAATCAGCCCGACGACGGCATTCTGCCTGCCGTCTTCCTCGCGCCAGGAGGCGCTTGGGCCGTTATGCTCCGGCGGGATCGCGTCGATCGGCACGCCGCGCGCGCTCATGAAATCGCGAAACAGCCGCCGCGCCTGGTCGCGCCGTTCGTGCCCCTCGCGTTCGAGGGTGCGGTCGACCTCGGAAGAGATCGAAAACCCCATCTCGCCGCCGAACACCACGGCGTACTCGGTGGTCAGGCTATGCAGCCCGACAATATGGCTGTCGAAGCGCCGTGCCGTCTTCATCGAGGCTTCGAGCACCGGCGTCGCGTTGCCGTCGCCGACCACGGCCAACAGATTCTTCATGATCCGATCCCTGCTGCGCGCGCTTCCCACTACAACGGGAGGTTCGTTAAATCATTTCTATACGATATTACGATCTCTGAGGAGAAGCCGCGATGACGGTTGAGGCGTCGCGCGAAAAGCTCCATCATTATGGGTCGGAGCGGCCCGAGTATCGGCCCGGGGGGCGGGGCGGTATCTGCATTGAGCGCTCGGCAGGCGGGGATGTCGGGGAGATCGCAAGATCAGGTCGTGCGTTGGCACATGGCGGCATTGCTCGCCGCCGTGCTCGCCATAATGCCGTTCGCTGCCCGCGGGCAAACGCCGCCTTCCGATAAGGTGCCGCGATTCGCTGCCCTGCGCTCTGACGAGGTCAATCTTCGAGTCGGTCCGGGCGAGAACTTCCCCATCGAATGGGTCTTCAAGCGCAAGGATATGCCGGTCGAGATCGTCGAGGAATTTCAGAACTGGCGCCGGATTCAGGATTGGCAGGGCGACAAGGGCTGGGTGCTCGACCGCATGATCACCGGCAAGCGCCAAGTGATCGTCGCCGGTGTTGTCCGCGCCCTCTATCGGCAGCCCGATCGCGGCGCGCCGATCGTCGCCCGCGCCGAGCCCGGCGTCATCGCCCGCCTGATCGAGCTTCAGGGCCCGTGGTGCCATGTCGAAGCCGGCGGCTTCAAGGGCTGGATGCAGCGCAGTGAGGTTTGGGGCGTCTATCCGGAGGAGACCTTGCAGTAGCCGAAGCCGCGAGGGATGAATGCGCTGAGCGCCGCCGGCAGCGCCGCGAGCTGGCGGGCCGACTGTGCGTGGAGCCTACGGCTGATCATCGTGACCGTTGTCATCCACGTCTTCGGCCTGGCGCTGCTTCACTAACGGGTCGTGCGCTGGGTCGGCCGAATATCGAGCGACGGCAGTTCACGGCGCTGTTCGCGGCCGTGATGGGGATCGCGGTTTTGCTGGTGACAGCTCTGCATGCGATCGAGGCGTGGGTCTGGGCCTTGGGCTATTGGCTGCTCGGCGCGTTGCCCGATTTGCGCTCGTCGGTGCTGTTTTCCTTGGGCGCGATGACGACCTACGGCGGCAGCTACCTCGATCTGCTCGAGCGCTGGCGGCTGATGGGTGCGCTCGAGGCGCTGAACGGGATCATTCTGTTCGGGCTGACCACCGCCTTTTTGTTCTCGATGATCCAGGAAGTATGGACGGTGAGGCGCGAGCGCCGGCACAGGCATTGATCTCCGCCCGCCGGCGACGCCTAATGCCGCGCGCCATATCAGGAGGAAGCCCGAAAATGTTGTTCAAATGCCTGCCGCCGGGTGCGCCGATTCCGGGGCGGTTTCCCGGCCCGGCGCATGCCCGCGGCAAATGGTTCACAGTCGACATCCACTGCCATGTGCTGACCCCGAAAGCGGCCGACATGGTCGCCGGCGATGCCGCCGCCACCCGCCACCCGCGCGAGATTTATGCCAACGAGCGCACCCGCGAGGTCAACCGCCAGCAGGCCGAACGCACCCGCACCCAATTCAACACGGTCGAAAAGCGGCTCGCCGACATGGATCTGATGGGGATCGACATCCAGGCGATCTCGCCCTCGCCGAACCAGACTTATTACGCCGCCGACGCCGATCTCGGCCTCGCCACCGCGCGGGTGATCAACGACAACCTCGCCGACATCGCCGGGCGCCATCCCGACCGCTTCGCTCCGCTCGGAACCGTGCCGTTTCAGGCCCCCGACCTCGCCGTCCAAGAACTCGACCGGCTGCACAAATCCCTGGGCTTTCGCGGCATCGAGATCGCCACCAATGTCGGCGGCGAGGATCTGTCCGCCGAGCGCTTTCGCAAAATCTTCGCCCGGATCGAAGAGTTGGGCCTCTTGGTCTTCATGCATCCGACCGGCTTTCCCGAAGCACGCCGCTTTGGCGACCATTACCTCGTCAACGTCATCGGCAACCCGCTCGACACTACGGTCGCGGTGCATCACCTGATCTTTGGCGGCGTGCTCGACGACCACCCCAATCTGAAGCTGGTGCTGTCGCATGGCGGCGGTTATCTGCCGGCCTATTCGGGGCGCATCGATCACGCCGCCTCGGCCCGGCCCGACACCTGCGAACAGATCCACCGGATGCCGACGGCTTATCTGAAGCGGCTCTATTTCGACACGATCGTCTACACCCATCACCAGCTCGAATATCTCGTCGGGCAATATGGCGCCGAGCATGTGCTGATGGGCACCGACTACCCCGCCGATATGGGCGAGGTCGATCCGATCGGCTTTGTCGAGCGCGCCAGAGGTCTCGACGATGCCGAGCGCCGCGCGATTCTCGGCCGCAACGCCGCGCGCCTCCTGAACATCGAAATCCCCGCCGCCGCGTCCTGATTTTTCCCGTCACTCCCGCGCAAAGCGGGGGCGACGAACACGGTGATTTGGCGAAGTAATGCGTAAGAGGAGACAAAAATGCTGTTCAAATGCTTGCCGGAGGGGGCGCCGATCCCGGGTCGTTTCCCGGGCCCCGCCCATGCGCGCGGCAAATGGTTCACGATCGACATCCACTGCCACGTCAGGAGCGAAAAGGCGACGCAGCTGGTCGAGGGCAAAGAGAACGTGTCGCGCTGGTACGCCGAAACCCAAGCGAGCCCGCAGAGCCGGGCGATCAACCGGGCGAATGGCGAGCGCACCAACGAGCAGAGCGTGTCGCCCGAGAAGCGCATCGCGGACATGGACCGGATGGGGATCGACATCCAGGCAATCTCGCCCGCACCCCGCCAGACCTATTACGGCGCCGACCCCGACCTCGGGCTCGCCACCGCGCGCGCGGTCAACGATTTCATCGCCGAGATCTGCGGCAAACATCCCGACCGTTTTGTCGGGCTCGGCACGGTGCCGTTCCAGGCGCCCGAGCTCGCCGTCGCCGAGCTCGACCGGCTGCATAAATCATTGGGTTTCCGCGGCATCGAGATCATGACCCATGTCGCCGGCGAGGACCTGTCGGCCGCGCGCTTCCGCAAGATCTTCGCCCGCTGCGAGGAGCTGGGCCTGCTCGTGTTCATGCATTCCGACGGCTTTACCGAGGCCGGGCGCTTCGCCGATCATTACTTCACCAACGTGATCGGCAACCCGCTCGACACGACGGTGGCGTTACATCACCTGATCTTCGGCGGGGTGCTGCGCGACTACCCGAATTTGAAGCTCGTTGCCTCGCATGGCGGTGGTTATTTGCCGGCCTATTCGGGGCGCATCGACCATGCCGCCTCGGCGCGGCCCGATTGCTGCGAAGAGATCGCGCGGATGCCGACGACCTATTTGAAGCGATGCTATTTCGACGCGCTCGTCTATACTCATCACCAGCTCGAATACCTGGTCGAGGAATACGGCGCCGACCACATCCTGATGGGCACCGACTACCCGGCCGACATGGGCGAAATCGACCCGGTCGGCATGATCGAGGGGTGCCCCGGTCTCGACGACAACGAGCGCCGGGCGATCTTCGGCGGCAACGCCGCGCGGCTCCTCAACCTTGAAGCGCCAGCGCGTCCACGCTAAGGGCATGGCGCATGGCGATCATGTTGGCCAAAACATACCATGCGCTGAAGGCAGCCGGCGCGCCCGAAGACGACGCCATCGCCGCCGCCGAGGAATTGGCCGACTACGAAAACCGCCTCACCTCGATCGACCATAGGCTGTCGATCATCGAGGTGCGGTTAACCGATCTCGAAAACGGACTCTCGCAATTCCGCACGGAGGTCAATGCCCGCTTTTCGGATGTCGGTTCCCGCTTTTCGGATGTCGGCTCCCGGTTCACGATGTTGACGTGGGCGGTCGGGATCAACGCCGCGGCAACGATCGCGATCCTCGGCGTTTTGTTGCGGGGTCACTGACCGCTGGCGCGAACCCTTGGCTTTAGGGAGGAACACATGAAATTCCTGACCGACGAACAATTGGCCGAATTGTTGCCGGCCGAGACTGCGTCCTTCGCCTCGCCGGTGCCGACCCAGATCGTGTCGAGCGAGGAATACATGCCGGTGCCGCAGACCGAGCGGCAGCGCGCGGTCGAGGCGCGGCTCAAGGAAATGAGCGACCGGCTCGCGCGCCATCAGGGTCTGTCGCGCCGGCGGTTTTTCCAGACGGCGGCCGGCATGGCGGCCTCGTTCGTCGCGATCAACGAGGTCTTCGGCCACCTCTTCGACGCGAGCCCGGCCGAGGCCGCCACCCCCGAGATGGCCAACGAGCGCGCGACCGCGTTGTCGGGCCAGTCGATCATCGACGGCCACACCCATTTCCTGCGCGACGACACCCGCCTCACCGGCTTTGTCAAGATGCGCAACTCCTTTGGCAAGCTCGGCTGGAACAAGGAGCTGACCGGCGACCAGACCTTGGACGACCTCAAATACGCCAACTACATCAAAGAAATATACATGGACAGCGACACCAAGGTGGCGCTGCTGTCGAACTCGCCGTCGGATGTGCCGCAGGACTGGTTCATCCCGCAGGCGCAGGTCTTCGCAACCCGCGACAAGGTCAACAGAGAGGCCGGCTCGCGCCGCATGATGGCGCATTTCACGATCACCCCCGGCCAGCCCGGCTGGCTCGACCAAATCGACCAGGCGATCGAAGTGTACAAGCCCGATTCATGGAAGGGCTATACCGTCGGCGACAACACGCACAAGGAGCTCGCCCATTACCCGTGGCACGCCGACGACGAAAAGCTGATGTACCCGTTTTACGAAAAGGCGGCGAAGGCCGGCATCAAAAACGTCTGCATCCACAAGGGCCTGTTCGCACCGGGCGTTGAAAAGCAATTCCCGCGGTTGCGCCCCTATGCCGATGTCAACGATATCGGCAAGGCGGCGAAAGACTGGCCACAACTGAATTTTCTCGTTTACCACTCGGCCTATCGCTGGGTCGGCGGCAGCCCCGCTGACGGCATGGCCGAGTTCGACCGGACCGGGCGCAGCTCGTGGACCAGCGACCTCGCCGAGATCCCGGCAAAATACGGCGTCGCCAACGTCTACGGCGATCTCGGGCAGATCTTCGCCTGGACCGCGGTCGCCGAGCCGCGCCTAGCCGCGGCGTTGATGGGAATGCTGGTCAAGGGGCTCGGCCCCG
>DATKHX010000051.1:0-4266 GCA_035510075.1 Allostellaceae bacterium | reverse complement strand
GACGAGATGCACGTCGACACCGTCATGCATCAGCTCCGTCCGCAGGCTGTCGGTGAAGCCGCGGATCGCGAACTTGGCGCCGCAATAGGCCGACTGCAGTGGTATCGCCCGGTACGCGAGCGCCGAGCCGACCTGGACGATGGCGCCGCGGTTGCGCGGCCGCATCCGTTTCAGCGCCGCCATCGTGCCATAGACAAAGCCCAGATAGGTCACTTCGGTGGCGCGGCGGTATTCTTGCGGCGAAATGCGATGAAACGGGGAGAAGATCGTCGCCATCGCGCAATTGACCCAGATGTCGATCGGGCCGAACTGGTTCTCGACCCGCTCGGCCGCCGCCTCGACGGCATCGGGGTCGGCGATGTCGAGGGGGAGCGCCAACGCCTTCCCACCCCGTTTTTCGACCTCGGCCGCCGCCGCCTGCAGCCCTTGGGTTCCGCGTGCGATCAGCGCAACCTGCGCCCCCCGCGCGGCAAACGCGTGGGCCGTGGCGCGCCCGACGCCGGCCGATGCCCCGGTTATCACGACCGTTTCCGGCATGGTCATCTCCTGTAGAGCGAGGCCGCGACGCCCCGATCAAATTCCGCGCGGCCAGTGATTGGCGGCGTGCAGCACCGCGCGCGCATATTCCGCGTGCGAAAAGATCATCGGGACGTTGCCGAGCAGCTCGCCTGAGCGGCCGTCGGCCTCCTCGGCGAACAATCCCGAACGAGTGCTGAACCGCTCGACCCGTTGCAGCATCGCCTCGGCATCCTCGCGCCGTTCCATCAGCTCGTACACCGCAGCCAGCCATAAGCAGCAAGGCAGAAAAGCACCTTCGAACTGGCCCATCGTCAAATCGCTTTTTTCCGGTCGGAACCGGTAGACGAGCCCGTCGATCATCAGATCTTGCTCTATCCGCCGCACGGTCGCGGCGACACGCGGATGCGCCGGATCGAGAAACCCCATCAGCGGGATCAGCAATGTCGAGGCGTCCAGTGTGTCCGCATCGTAATGTTGGCGGAACGACTGCAACTCGCCGCTCCATCCGCGCTCCATGATCTCGGCGTGGATCTCGGTCATCGCCAGCCGCCATTGCCGCAAATTGCCGTTGTCGCCGGTACGGTCGGCGATATCGAGCGCGCGCTTCAATGTCGTCCAGCTCATGACCTTGCTGCTGACGAAGTGGCGCCGCCGATCCCTCTCCCAAAGCCCGTTGCCGGGCTTGCGCCAGTTCTTGGCGGTATAGTCCGCAACCCGGCTGATCAGGCGCCAATATTCCGGAGCCCAGCGGCCGCCCTTGTCTAAATAGATGACGGCGCAATCGGCGAGATAGCCGAAACAGTCGATCTGACGTTGGCGATAGGCGTGATTGCCGAACCGGACCGGGCGCGACCCGCGATACCCGGCGAGCGCGTCACGCGAGTGCTGTTTGACGTCGGTGCCGCCATCGACCCGGTACATTACCTGAAGCGGCATCCTGGTCGACGAGCGCAGCCGAGCGAGCCAGCTCAAGTACCGCTCGGCGCTTTCCAAGTCGCCCAGCACGGAAAGAGTTGCGATCGCCATCGAGGCGTCGCGTATCCAGGAATACCGGTAGTCGTAGTTGCGCTCGCCGCCAACCCGCTCGGGAAGCGAGCTTGTCGGCGATGCCACGATGGCGCCCGTCGGCGCGTAGGAGAGCAGCTCGATCGCCAGAGCCGAACGAATGACGCGGCCCCGCCGCGGCCCTCGATAGCCATAGCGTGCGCTCCACTCCTGCCAATATTGCAGCGTCGCCCGCAGCGCTTCGTCGGCCGCTTTGGGGCTCCATGCCGCCGGCCTGGCGGCCAGGCCCAGCACCGCCCAAAACTCGTCTCCCGCAGCAAGCTCAAAGGCGGCAGCCACCCCAGCGCCGGTCGATGCGACCGGTCGTGAGGTCCACAACCCGAGAGCGAAGCCGCCTACCCTCAGCTCCAGACCGCCAGGCACCGGCGAAACGGCGACGCCCGGCGCGAAATTGTCACGCGGGGTGAGCTCCATTGCGCACGGCATCGAACCGCGCACGCACCGAAGCCGGCGCAGCAACACCCGCTCTCCCTCTCGCTCCGCCGGTCGGCTATTGCCGGGCGAGAGCATCGCATCGGTCAGCTCGATCTCGCTATCCGCGCTCCGCCAAGTCGTCACCAGTATGTTGCTGTCGCCAAGGTAGGACGGGCGACCGGCAGCTCCGTTCGTCGGGCCCAACACCCACCGGCCGCCGCGCTCCGCATCGAGTAGAGAGCCGAATACCGGGACTCCATCGTAATTCGGCAAGCAGAGCCACCGGACCGTCCCGTCGGCGCTGATGACCGCGGCGGTTCGCCGATCGCCGATGGCGCTCAATTCCGCAATCGGCGGATAGAGCAGTTCTTCGTTCCCGGAGTGGCTGGCGGCTATCGTGCCGGCATCCTGAGCGCGTGCATCGACCAAGCTGTCGGCCTCGGCCGCTTTCGTCTCGGTCATGCGATCTGTCGCCAGCTCATGAATGCCTGCGGTGGTCGAGTCCGGCTCGAAGCCGATGCAAAACACCGGCCGCAGCGGATTGTTCCAGCACCGCAGCGGCCGTGTCCCGCGCTCGCGGCACGCAGCAACTTGACGGCCGGCCCGGCGTTAAAGAAAGCGGCGGGAAGCGGCCGACCTGAGGTTATGCGTTGGATGTCGAGACTATAGCCAGCACCGATCCGCGTAAGGGCGTGATTATGGTCGTGCGGCGGGGGTGATTATGACCCACCTCCCGAAGCCGCCGCCTCCGATGCCGGCCTCGTCGGGGGCGCAAGGATGGCGCTCAGACACGCGCCGGTGGCACGCGGGGCTAACCACTCCGCGGGCGCTGACCGCCATGGGTTTGCTGGCGCTCGCCGTCTTGCTGCTATGGCTGACGATCAAGGTCGATCTCGTGATCTTCGCGGGCGTGCTGTTCGGCATCTGCCTGCGGCGAGCCGCCGACGGGCTGAGCCGCTTTACCCGGTTGCCGCCCGGCTGGTCGCTGCTGGCGGCGGTTGTCCTGATCGTCGCTTTTTTTGCCGGTGCCGGCTGGCTCTTTTCACAGTCGATTGCCGGTCAGATTAATCAGCTGTCGGTGCAATTGCCGGCTGCGGCGGCAAAGCTCGAGAGCACGGTCAGGCAGTCGAGCCTCGGCCAAATTGTGCTGCAGCACCTCGACACCGGCAACCTGCAGGCGTCTCCCGCCAGCATGCTGCAAAGCTTCTTTGGTGTTGCAACCAACGTCGTCGAGGTGATTGGCGGGATCGTGGTCGTGGTATTTGTCGGCCTTTATGTTGCCGCCGAGCCGGGCCGTTATGCCGGCGGGCTCGTATCACTGGTAACGCCGGCCCGGCGCCCGCGCGCCGCCGAAATCCTGCATGAGACCGCCAATGCCATTTGGTATTGGATGCTGGGCCGGCTGTTTTCGATGACCGTGCTCGGCATCATGGTGGCGCTCGGGCTGTGGCTGCTCGGGGTTCCATTGCCGGTAGCGCTCGGATTTCTGGCCGGGATCATGATTTTTGTCCCCTATATCGGCAGCATCGCCTCGGCGATCCCGAGCGTTGTTCTCGCTGCGTCGATAAACCTGATGCTCGCGGTCTACGTCATCGCGCTCTATACCGGGGTTCATCTCGTCGAGGGATATATCCTCGTGCCGCTCGTGCAGCGGCGCGTCGTGCATGTGCCGCCGGCCTTGACTTTGTCGGCGCAGATCATTCTCACCGTTCTCGCCGGGTTTCTCGGCCTCTTGTTCGCAACGCCGCTCGTCGCAGCAGCGCTCGTTCTGATCCGGATGATCTATGTCGAAGACGTGCTCGGCGATCACGGGATCGCACCGCTTGCGCCGTCCAAGTAGACGTGCTCCCCGAATTACCTCGGTGTATTTGACTTATTCGCGGAACTATTCAGTTGGATTAGTGTTTGCAGGACGGATCGACGTGTGGGAGAGCGACGATCGAAGGCGTCTCACGATGGAGTCCAATCGGCCGCGGGAGAACGTGCGGTGACAGCGGCCTGGGGGTCTCGGCTCGGCGGGATCGTCGCGGTGGCGCGATGAGCGCCGACACAGCCGCCTCCGCCGTGGGTTTTGTGACCGCACTGCGCAGCGCCTCGGCCGGTTGGCCGGATGAGTTCTGGGCCGGGTCCGTCAGTTGGGCCGATGCAATCCTACGCTCGTATTACGGCATTTATGAATTCACCGACGATCCCGATTGCGTGCTGCGCGTCGGGCTCGACCAGGCACGCGCCCCGGCGGCGCTCTCCGACGGCACTCGTGTCGAGAGG
>DATKHX010000050.1:0-9011 GCA_035510075.1 Allostellaceae bacterium | reverse complement strand
GCCAGGATCGGCGCCGCGACCTGCGTTCGACAGGCCGTCGCGTCGAGCGTCAACGCCAGACCGTCAAGCAAATTCGCGTGGGCGCGAAAACCGAGCTCCTCGGCCGCGCGTCGCGGGTCTCCGATCGAGACCGGCACTTCGGCGCATCGCCCCGGGCAGTAATGGGCGACGAGCTCGGTTCGACACAAACCGGCGATCGTCTCCGCGAGGCGGCGCACGGTCGTGCCCTTGCCGGTGCAGACGTTGAACAGCCGCGCCGATGCGCTGGCCTCGGGCATCGCCCGCTTTAATGCGCAGACCGCGTCGGCAATATAGGTGAAGTCGCGCACCTGGCATCCGTCGCCGAAAATCTCGATCGGCTCGCCACGTCGCAGGCGGTCGAGAAAGATCGCGATCACCCCCGAATAGGGCGAGCGCGGATCTTGGCGCGGACCGTAGATATTGAAAAAGCGCAAGCCGACCGTGCGCAGCCCGTGCGTCAACCCGGCAGCACGGGCGTGCAATTCGCAGGCCCGCTTGTCGGCGCCGTACGCGCTGAGCGGCGCGGCGCAGCTCCGCTCCTCGGCGGGCGCCGTGCCGCTGCTGCCATAGACGGCGGCGGACGAGGCATACACGACCGGCAGGTCGGCGGTCTTGCGCCGTTGCCGTGCGGTATTGAAGACATTGATCGTGCCGGTCAAATTCACCTGGTGTGTGCGCAGCCAGTCGCGGTTGCCCCGCTCGACAGAGGCGATTGCCGCCAAGTGGAAACAGCCTTCGATCCCGTCGAATGCCGACCCGATCGCCTGGGGGTCGGTGATGTCGGCTTTGATGAACTCGACGCCGGCGGGGATATTGTCACGGCAGCCGCTCGAGAGGTCGTCGAGCGCCCTGACGAAATGCCCGTCATCGATCAGTGATTCGACGAGATGCGAGCCGATAAAGCCGGCAGCCCCGGTCACCAGATAACGAGACATCCGAGATCCTTGGATCAGTTGCGCAGCGGGTTGCGGATCAACGAGCCGAGGGCGAGCTTCTCCGCGATCGGTCAGGGTCGGCTTGTTCCGCTAATCTCGACACCGCCGACCAGGGAAAACGACCGGCGGCCGAGCCGGTTCCGTGTCTGAGCAGCGCTCAGTCGAAATTTACCATTGGACAATTTCGGTCTCGATTTGCGGACTGTTTTTTACGGGCTGCGAGTACACCTAACGCCGTTTCGCCGCGATGAAAAGCGAAATCAAGGTTAACATTTCTGCAATACCGTCTCAGCTGCGGCGCGATCGGAAAATCGGCTGGATATCGCATTGGAATTGGTTCGCGCTGGGCTCCGTTATTGGGCGGGAGAATGGTGGCAAACAGCGCTCCTCGGCGCAAAATCCGTGGCAAGCCGAGATGCGAGCGTCGTCGGCGGCACCGTCGCCTTGACGGTGGCGTAGGTCCGCGCACGATGGCCCCCGAGCGCAACCAGCCCGCGGGCTGGGTCTTGCCGTCTGCCAGCAACAGGAGAGTGAGGGTCGAGCGCATGCCTCTCGCCAGCCAAAAGTGTCATTGCAAGCGCGCGTCTCGCGGCCGCTCACCTGCGATCATGGTCTTGACCCTGGCGGCGGGCCTCGGCCTTTGCGGCAGCGCTGTCGCCGCGCAGCGGTTCCAGGCCGACGACTGGATCACCGAATGCGGCGGCAGACCCGGCGGCAGCAACGGCGACTGCTCGATTACCGTGCCGTTTTGGCAGGCGGGCGGCGGCAAAGGCTCGTTCGCGCTCGTCGTTATGCTTGAGACCGGCAATATCGGGATTGTCGGCACCCCGCCGCCGCTGCGCGCGGTGCTCCGGGTCGACAAAAACCCGGCGGCCGAATGCCGTGGCTCGCGCTATTGTATTTTTCCGGTCGGGCAATCGCTTGCTTTGGTCAAACAGCTCGACATCGGCTCGTTGATCCTGATCGATGTCTTTACGGCAAAATCGCAGTTCAGCTTTAGCCTGAGCCCGAAGGGCTACCGGGCCGGAGTGGCGCAGATCCGCGCCTGGGGGTACCAGGTGAGCGCCAACTGAGCCGCTCGGCAACAATACAGCAATTTCAGGACGATCGGCCGCCCGGTTGAACGATGTCAGCGGTGAAGAAAAACGACAACCGGCAGTATGATCGTCGCCCAGCCGAGGACCGAAAGCACGAGGACGGCGAGCGCTGCTGTCCGAACGGGTAACCGATCTTCGCCGGTCTGCCGACCTTGTCGTCCAATATCGGTTATGAAAGCATTAACTTGCATGGTTTTGTTCCAATGCATGTCTTTGGCATAAGCAGTCGCGAAGGTATCGCCGCTCGGGCATTTTGCCAATAACGATCGCTGCAATATTTTTCGTAATTTATGCCGATTACCTGAAAAATCTTGAATGCGGCCATCGACAAACACGGCGCAAATTCGCGGTGATTCGCACCGCACGACGCAATTCTGACGCTGAACGGGCGATTTGCTGACATAGGCAAGAGTACCCTGCAACGGCGTAGTTGCCAGCGGTCGCGACGGGGCGCAAGGCGGCGGCCCGTCCGACCGAGGATTGGAGGAGCGGAGGGTGAACCGCTATGCTGCGTCCCACTACCGAGGAGCCGGCGAGCGAGCTCGCCGCGGCACCGCGCCACCGATCGACGTTTCGGCTGAGCTGGTCACTCCTCGGCTCAGCCCGCTGACATCCTTGATCGCCGTCACGGTGCTGTCGCTCGCCATATGGGCCGGGATCTGGGCAGTGCTGCGCTCGCTGTTGTGGGGATAGCAGCGTCGAGACGCCGCGCGCGGCGTGCCTTCGAGCCTCATCCCTCGAGCGAAGCTGTCGCGCCCGCGCCCGCGTTCTCCCACCCGGCGGCAAGCCGGTCGGCGATACGCCCGCTCGCCCTGCCGTCGCCATAAGGGTTCGCGACATGGCTCATCCGCCGATACGCTTCCGGCTCGTCGAGCAGGGTGGACATCGCATCGTAGAGGCGCTGCTCATCAGTGCCGACGAGCCTCGCCAAACCCAGCTCCATCGCCTCGGGCCGTTCGGTCGTCTCGCGCGTGACCAGCACGGGTTTCCCGAAAGAGGGGGCCTCCTCCTGGATACCGCCCGAGTCGGTGACGACGAAGTGGCAGCGCTTGAGCAGGTAGACGAGTTCGGGGTAGTCGACCGGCTCGACCAGCAGAATGTTTCGGCGCCCCGCCAAAGGTGCGAAGGCGCGGCGGACGTTCGGGTTGGGATGCACCGGAAACACGATCGCGACATCGGGCCGCAGTGCAAGGCGTCCGATGGCGCTGGCGATCCGCGCGAGCCCGCCGTCGAAGCTTTCCCGGCGATGGCCGGTCATCAACACGAGGCGCTTGCCTTCGATCTCGCCGGCAAAGCCGTCGCCCAGCACCGCCTTTGCGCGCGCGCCGAGCTCAGGCCGCGCGTCGAGCCGGTGCGAAACCCATAAGAGCGCGTCGATACCGGTGTTGCCGGTCACCAGGATGTGCTCGGCCGCCACCCCCTCGCGCAACAGCGCCGCGCGCGCTCGCGCCGTCGGAGCAAAATGCAGATCCGCGATGCGGCCGACGAGCAGGCGGTTTACTTCTTCGGGCCATGGCGCGTAGATGTCGCCGGTGCGCAAGCCCGCCTCGACATGCGCGACAGGGATCTTGTGATAAAAAGCCGCGAGCGCCCCGGCAAAGGTCGAGGTCGTGTCGCCTTGCACGATCACCCGGTCGGGGCGCCAGGCGCCGAGCACCGCGCTGACCCCCGACAACACCGCGCCCGTTAAATAGGCGAGGTCCTGATCGGGGCGCATCACATCGAGGTTCCAATCCGGCCGCAGCTCGAACAGGCCGAGAAACTGCGCCAGGATCTCGCGATGCTGGCCGGTGGCGCAGATCCTGCAGTCGAATTCGGGCCGAGCCGCCAATTCCCTGACGACCGGCGCGAGCTTGATCGCCTCGGGGCGGGTGCCGAGGACGAAGAGCAGCTTCATCGAAGGTAAGCCCGCACCCGCGGGGTTAGCCCGAACCATGGGTCAGCCCAGTCGCGTCGATGACCATGCGTCGCATCAGCTCGTCTCGCGGGATTTTGCGAAACGGGGAATGCGCGACGAGGATGGCGACGATGTCGGCCCCGCGCACCGCCTCCAGCGTGTCGCACAGCTCGACGTTGGGCAGCCCCGCCAGGGCCGGCGGCAATACGCGCAAATTTGGCTCGGCGACCAAAATCCGGCCCGCCCCGTCCCGCGCCAGCTCGACCGCGATTTCGAGCGCCGGGCTTTCGCGCAAATCGTCGACATCGGGCTTGTAGGCGAGCCCGAGGCAGGCGACGACCGGGTGTTTCAGCCGCTCGGCCCGTTCGCGGATCTGCGAGACGACAAACCGCGGCTTCGCGTCGTTGACCTCGCGCGCGGTGCGGATCAGCCGCGTGCGTTCTGGCGCCGAGGAAACAATAAACCACGGATCGACCGCGATGCAGTGGCCGCCGACGCCGGCGCCCGGCTGCAATATCGCCACCCGCGGATGGCGGTTGGCGAGCTCGATCACCCGCCACACGTCGAGGCCGAGCTCATCGCAGACGACAGAGAGCTCGTTGGCATAGGCGATGTTGACATCGCGGTAGGCGTTTTCGACGAGCTTGACCAGCTCCGCCGTCGGCGCGTCGGTGCGAAACGCGGTCCCGCGCAGAAACACGCGATAGACCGCCTCGGCATGCTCGGCGCAGGCCTCGGTCATCCCGCCGATGATGCGGTCGTTTTCGATCAGCTCGCGGACCATGCGGCCGGGCAATACCCGCTCCGGGCAATGCGCGACATGCACGTCGAGCGGCTCGGCGTGGCGCTCGGGCGGGAAGCGCAGCTCGGGGCGCAGCCGGGCGAGCCTGGCCGCCAGCCGGGCCGTGGCGCCGACCGGCGAGGTCGATTCGAGGATCACGACATTCCCGGGCGCCAGCGCCGGCGCGATCGCGTCCGCGGCGGCCTCGATAAAGGAGAGGTTCGGCGAGCGGTCGTTGTTGAATGGCGTCGGCACCGCGATGATGAACGCGTCGGCGGGCTCGGGCCGGTCGGTCGCGCGCAGCTTGCCCAAAGTCGTCGCGGCGCGCAGCAGCATGTCGAGATCGGGCTCGGGGAAATAGGGCTGCCCGGCATTGACGGCGGCGACGACATCGGGATTGATGTCGACCCCGATCACATCGATGCCGCGGCTGGCGAGGGTGGCCGCGGTCGGCAGGCCGATATAGCCCAAACCGACCACGCATACGGTCTTTACCGTGTAGTCCATGTTGCGGTCGCGGCTGAGCTTCTCTCTTGCGGCGCGCTGTCGCCGTCGGCGACGTGACGCAGTCCTTTCAATATCCAAAGCGGCGCATCATGGCAAGCCCACTCGGTTGACTATCATGGTTAATTGCGCCAGACGAGATCGTCGGACTATTAACTGGCCGATATTGAAGATTTACATCCGGTAAATCGCGTGCTGCGGCAACTTGCAAAAATCGCCCCGTGCCCCGCGGTTCGATTTCAGTTGGCTGGGTTTTCAGCCGGGCGTAGCCTGCCGGCAAAGACTGCGTGAGGAGGGTCGGCCATGAACAGTGGACACGCGCCGGAGATCGAAGAGCATCTGTTCGCCGATGACGGCATGGTGCCCAACAACCCCCGTTTGCCGCTCGTCGTCTATCGCGGCGTGCTCGACACCGGGCCCGGTGCGGCGGCAGCCTGCGAGACGTTGTTCGCCGGCAACGGCTGGAGCGGCGGATGGCGGGGCGGCGTCTACCCCTACCACCACTATCACAGCACCGCGCACGAGGCGCTCGGCATCGTCGCCGGCTCGGCGCAGGTGCGTCTCGGCGGCGAAAGCGGCTCGGTGGTCGAATTGCACGCCGGCGATGTCGTGGTGATCCCGGCCGGCGTCGCCCACAAGGGCGAGACCACGAGCCCGGACCTCTTGATCGTCGGCGCCTATCCGGGCGGTCGCGGCCCCGACATGCGGATGCCCGGCAAGGGCGACCGCGAGCGCGCCCTCGCCAACATCGAAAGGGTGCCGCCGCCCGCCACCGATCCGGTATGCGGCGCGTCCGGGCCGCTGGTCGCGCGCTGGCGTGCCGGCGCTCGGCGCTGACGGCTATAGGCAGCCGCCGCTGTAGACGACATCGCCGCCATTGCCGAAAGCAAGGTCATCCGGCGGTGCGCCGAAGGCCGGCCGCTGCGGCGGCACCACCAAATAGCGCTGGTAGACGACGTAGCCGCCGCGGCAGAGGCCCTGCGCCTCCAAGGTTTGGGCGAGCCAGTCGCGGCGGATCGCCTCGGCGCCGCCGTCGTCGTTTTCGGTCATGACCGTGTTGGTGTGGGCGCTGTAGGCAAAGCTGCCGCCGGGGCCGGGAGTGAAGCTCTGGACGCGCACGCGGTCGTTGTCGATGCAGCCGGAAAGCGTTGCAAAAGGCAACGACCAAACCAAAACGGCAAGAGGAAGCGCGCGCATCCGGCAAAACCTCCGATCGGGTTGGCGCTGTCTTCTCTCATTTCGCCGATCGAGGCAAGGTGCGGCAAGCGACGTCGCGTCGCCGGCCGCGCGGCGGGATTATCCTGGCGACCGCCGAAACGAATGCGGCGAGGGTCGATCGGCTGGCTGCCGTCTCGAACGCCAGGGAAGTGGCGGATGTCGCCTCGGGCGACGCCGCCGCTGCAGGCGCGGACGGTTATGACGCCCCGGCCTCGACAGCGCGCCAGCGGTGGTTCGCAGCCCGTCGCCGGTCTTGCGCGAGCGTGTTATCGTCCCGGCAGCTGGGATAAGCCGCCCGATAACAGCGGTGGCGTGCGTTCCGAAATGCCGGCAGTGAGGAAGGAAACATCATGGGCGTGCGCCGTTTTCTTGTCGGGCGGTTGGCGGTCCTGTTGCTCGGGATCGTCTGTGCCGCCGCCGGCTTTGGAGGCGTAGCTCGGGCGCAAGCACCCGCTGCCGCGCCAAGCGCTAACCCCATTCCGGCCCAGATGCCGGTTCAGCCTTGGGGGCTGCCGCCATTGCCGGCGGGTGTCGGCGCGGTCGAAAAATTCGCCGACGTCAGCGGCACGCCGCAGGGCAGGTTCCTCGAAGGCGGCGCCTTCGACACCCAGGGCAATCTGTGGTTTGTGGCGATCGGCTCGGGGTGGATTTCATACCTGACGCCCGACGGCAAGCTGGTTCCGGTGGTCAATTGCAACCCACCGCCCGAACTGGGTCAGACCTGCGAGCCGCAAGGGACCCGCTGGCACGACGGCAAGCTCTATTTGACCTCGCGGCACCGCGGCATCCTGGTCTGGGACCCGCAGACCAAGCAGCTGACGACTTTGGTCTACACCTACCGCAACCAATTGTTCAAAGGCCCAAACGACCTCGATTTCGATGCCGAGGGCAATTTGTTCTTCACCGATCCTTGGGGAACCGGCCCCGGTCCGAACGAGACCGACCGCTCCGGGGCCGTCTACCAATATTCGCGCGACGGCGTCCTGCGCAAAGTGATGGACAGCGGCCTGTTCCCAAACGGGATCGCCGTCTCGCCCGACGACAACACCTTGGCTATCGGCGACTTCAGGGCGGGCCGCATGTGGTATGCCGGTTTTGAGATCGGCCCCAATCTGGGCTGCCCGCAATGCCCGAAGGACCCGCTGCACCTGACCTTTGCCGGGGTCAAGGCCGGAACCTATGTCCCCGGCAACAGCGGCCCGGACGGCATCCATTACGACGTAAAGGGTAATTTATGGGCGGGGTTGGCCGGTCTCGGCGGCATCGTCGAAATCAACCCACGGGGCCTGATTCTCGGCTTTGTGCCGATCCCGAATGGCGACGCCGCGACCACCAATTTCGCCTTTGGCGGACCCAACAACCAGTACGTCTATTTCGAAGGGGCGACGAGCGGCACGTTCTGGCGGTTCAAGGCGCCTTATCCCGGTCTGATCGGCGCCGGCGGCACCCGCCTGCCGGCACAACCGTGAGTCGGGCGACAGTGGCGGTGTGCCGGACCTCGATCCGACGGTAAGACGATCAGTCGCCGATTAATGGCACCGTCTCGGACCGCGCTGCCGCGGCGAGCTGTGTATCGAGGGTCGCAAGCGGCAATGCTTCGCGCACAGCCAGCTCCAGGTAGGCGGCGTCGTATACGGTCAACCGATGACGCCTTGCGAGGGTTAGGACGCCGGCCTCGTCGGGCGCCCGGTCCACGGTCACGGCGAGACGCGAGATTTCACGCAGGAATCGCGCCGTATGCAATTCCGTCAGTCGCCCGCGACGCTCGCTGGCGATGAGCGCGTTGCGAACCTCGAACCACCACAACATCGGAACGGTTGCGTCTTCGGTTCTTGCCCGCTCTTCCGCCAGATCGGCACGCGGGTCATCCTCTCGCAGCGCCCAGGCAATCGCCGCCGAGGCATCGAGCACGAAGGCCACTAATATTTGTGCCCTTCACGGATCGACGAGATGATCTCTTCGATGCTTGCAGGCCCGTGCTCCCGCGCGATCTCTTTCCCCAGCGCTTTAATGTTTTCGACTGCCTCCCTGATCTCATGCTCCCGGCGGCCCGTCTCCGGGATAATCCGCGCAATCGCGCGGCCGTGGCGGGTGATGAGGATCGTTTCGCCGTGTTCGACCTCGTCGAGCAAACGCGACAGGTGGGCCTTGGCCTCGGACGCCTGAATTTCGCGCATCGTTTTCTCGGTTGGTCAAATTGACTAGTTAAGTTATCGACTACTCCACGTCAATGATCCAATCGCGAGTCTGAGGCGGGCTGGCGCGCGGTGATCGGCGATGCTATTTCGCGCTGTCACCCGTCGTGAGGCGAAATGGACGATATTCTCGACCGCCTGGACGAAAAGCGGAAGGCGGCGCGGGCGGGCGGCGGGGCGGCCCGGGTCGAGGCGCAGCACCGCCGCGGCAAATTGACCGCACGCGAGCGGATCGAGTTGCTGCTCGACCCCCAATCCTTCGAGGAATGGGACATGTTCGTCGAGCACCGCAGCCACGATTTCGGCATCGACGAGCACCGCATCCCCGGCGACGGCGTCGTCACCGGCTACGGCACGGTCAAC
>DATKHX010000049.1:0-7232 GCA_035510075.1 Allostellaceae bacterium | reverse complement strand
TTCGACCGGGTTCGAGCGATGTTTCGGGTCGCCCGCAGCGGCAGTCAATCGTCGCGGTGGGTGCGCTCCATCCGCTCGTGCCGCTCCTGCGCCTCGATGCTGAGGGTGGCGATCGGGCGCGCCTCGAGCCGGCGGATGCCGATCGGCTCGTCTGTTTCCTCGCAATAGCCGTAGGTCCCATGCTCGATCCGGTGGAGCGCCGCGTCGATTTTCGAAATCAGCCGACGCTCGCGCGCCCGCGTGCGCAGCTCGATCGTACGCTCGACCTCGAGCGCGGCCCGATCGGTCAGATCGGGCTTCAGCAGGCTTTCTTCTTTGAGATGCTGCAAGGTATCGGTCGATTCGGCCACCAGCGACGCGCGCCAGCGCAACAGCTTTTGCCGAAAATATTCGACCTGCAACGGGCTCATAAACTCTTCGTCTTCTGACGGGCGATAATTTGGCGGAAGCGATGGACTCATCGGTCTCCCCGAAACCGGTCAAAAAACGGGGCCGGAGTATATGAATCGGGTTGATCGGCTTCAAGCGCGAGAATCGCATGGAGCATATTGATTTGGCGCGTGTTTCGCATCGCCGGCACGAGCGGATGAGGCGGCTCGGGCGAGGCGTTGTGGTTGGGCGGACGAGCGCGCGGCCGGGGCCGGGGTTTGCCGCGGGGCAGCGCAGCCTCTTATTGTCGGCATTGGCGCTTGTTTGTGCAAAAGCCAGGCTTCTCGCGGTCCGGGCAAGTGTTCTAAATCGGATTCCCCGATCGTAACTTAGGGATTCTTTAAGTTGTGCGCGTCTATTTTACCGCCATGGACGAAAAAGACACGGCGGCCGGGGAAACTCTTCTGCCAGCGCCCAACACCAAGCGCTGGGTGGCGCGGCGCAAGGCGGTGATCGTCAACGCAGTGCGTAACGGCGCGCTCACCCTCGACGAGGCCTGCCGGCGCTACCAGCTCTCGACGGAAGAGTTTCATTCTTGGCAAAAGGCGATCGAGGCGCACGGCGTCGCCGGCTTACGGGTCACTCGACTGCAGATCTACCGGGACGCGCCACCGACGCGCTCGGTCAAGCGCTTTTGAGCAGAACCGCGACCGCCCGACCGCGAGCCGAGCAGCCGGTATCAGCTCAGACCGCGGGGCGCGAGCGAATGTCGTCGGTGATTTTGCGTGGCAGAAACTGACCGTCGCTCGGAGCCGCCAACAACCGGCCGTTCTCGACCGCGATCTTGCCGCGCAGGATCGTCATGCTCGGCCACGCCGCGACCTCGTGCCCCTCCCACGGCGTGTAGTCGGTCTCGTGCAGATCCTCCTTGCGCAACACCCGCCGCGCCCGCGGGTCGAGCAGCACGATGTCGGCGTCCGAGCCGACGGCGAGCGCGCCCTTGCGCGGGTAAAGCCCCATGATGCGCGCCGCATTCGCCGAGGTCAGCCCGACAAAATCGGCCAGGCTGTAGCCGCGCTTTTCGACCATGTGCGTGTACATCAGCGACACCCGCGGCTCGACCCCGGAATTGCCCCCGGTGGTGTCGTCGATCCGGCTTCCCTGCAATTTGACCTGCAACGGGCAGCACACCTCGTCGGTGGCGATCGCCTGGATCGCGCCGTGATCGGTCGCCGCCCACAGCGCCTCCTGATCCTTCGGGAATTTGAGCGACGGGTAGGTGTGGAACATCTGCCCGCCTGGCCGTTTGTAGTCCTCGGCGTTGTAGAGCAAATATTGGTGCAGGGTTTCGCCGTAGATCGGAAAACCGCGCGCCCGTGACGCGCCGATCGCCGCGACCCCGGTCGCCGCCGAGACATGCACCATGTAGAGGGCCGCGCCCGCGACATTTTCGGCGAGCCGGATCACCCGGTTGAACGACAGATCCTCGCTCAAGGTGTTGTGCACTTCGGCCATGTTCTCAAAGCCGACGCGATCCTCGCGGATCAGCTTTTCGTACATATGCATGACGATGTCGTTGTCTTCGGCGTGGATCGCGGCCAGACCGCCGGCGCCGCCGAGTATCTTCAGCACCTCCCAGATGTCGCCGAACTGCACCATCCGCCCCTGCCGGTTGGGGCGGATGTCGGTCGTGAACATCTTGACCGAGGCATGGCCGTCCTGGATCGCCTCGGGCAACGGGTCGAGCACCCCCGGCGACAACTTCCCGTGCAGCAGCAGGTGAAAGCCGTAATCGCAATGGCAGGCGCCGGCCCATTCGCGCTGGCGCAGCTCGATCGAACGCTGCAGCGGCTGGTCCGACGGACATGGCGCGAAGTCGAGCAGGGTCGTAGTGCCGCCATGAAGCGCCGCGCGGCTGACCTGATCGGGCGGTGCGCTCAGCATGTCCTCGTTGCGGCCCGGAAACGGGATCGGCGAACTGCAGTGGATATGCGGATCGACCCCGCCGGGGATGACGATCTGCCCGGCTGCGTCGACGGTACGCGCCGCACCCGCGGCGGCGAGGCTGCCCGGCGCGCCGATCGCAGCGATCTTGCCGCCGGCGACGCCGACATCGGCTGGCTCCGCCGCACCCGGCACGACGGCCAATCCGCGGGAAACGATCAGGTCGAACATTGCCGCATCCCCCTTTTGCGAACCGGCCGGCCTCGACCGTTTGCGTGTTGCCGTTCAGTTTCACGGGTTCAATCGCCGCCGTCCAGCGAATTGCGGGCATGACGCGGCCGGCACCAGTCCTCGCGGCCGGCAAACGGCACCGACACCGCAAGGCGGCTGCGCCATTGCGCGGCATAGGCCGCCGCCACCGCGCGCGAGGCGACGAGGTTCAAATCCTCCGAATTGCGCGCGGCATTGCGCGTCCAGTTGTACGACCCCATCAGGGTCAGGGCGCCGTCGATGACCATGGTTTTGGCATGCGCGATCGGCACGGCCCGATCGATCCAGATCGGCGTGCCGGCCGCGGCCAGCGCGTCGATGCCGGTGTTGCGCTCGCACGGCGTGCGCTTGTCGGCAATCAGCCGCACATCGACGCCGCGGGCGCGGGCGCGGACCAGCGCCTCGACGATGCCGGCGCCGGTCGTCAGATTGTAGGCGTTGACCAGGATCTGACTTCGCGCCCGGTCGATCGCCTGTGCCGCAAACCCGGCGCAGTCCTCTTCCGGCGCAAAGCATACCGAGATCGCCGCGCCCGGCGCCGAAAACACGATCGGAAACGCCGTCATCGGTGACGGCCTCGATCCCGACATCGATATCGCGAGCATTTGGATCACCAACAGAAGCGCTGCCGAGTTCACCGGCACCGCATACGCCCGCGAGGTTAAAACCCTGTCTCTATCGCCCTTGCGGCTCGTTAGGCCAGGAGGGTCTTGCGGCCGCGTCCGATCGGCGGATCAGGTCGGCCTGCGCTACTTGCGTCCTCGCGGGCGCGGCGGCGACGGCGATGCCGCAGTGCCGAGGCGCTTGCGGTTGGCGCGCATCTTGCGGCGATAAAGGGCCACGGTTCGAGACGGAATTTGCGCCGATTTGCCGGTCAGCACGGCGGTCGCCGCCGCCTGCTGGGCTTCGAACGCGGCTGCCATCTTTTCCCCGACCATGCGGTTCATCTCGTCGCCGGCCGCGGCACCGCCGCCCGCGAGCCTGGCGAGCCGCAGCGCGATCACCTGCTGTGCTTCGAGGCCGGCGCGCCAGAAATCGAACGAGAGACGCAGCCACGAAGGTTGTTTTCTCGACACCCCGGACCTCTTTGAACGGCGGATTGATTGCTCGATGTTAATCGGGTGCGCCGCACAACAGTTCCATCCAAATTCAGACGGTTGCCGACTAGGCGCTTCGGTTATCCTCGCCGGATATAGCCATCTCGACATGCGCGACGCCGAAATCGTCGTAGGGTGCCGTCGTCGCGGTAAAGCCGAGGCTCTCGTAGAACGACACGAGGTGGAGTTGGGCGCCGAGCACGATTCCCCGCCCCGGATAATGCTCGCGGCAGAACGACAGCCCCTCCGCCATCAGCTTGCGGCCGAGGCCCTGCCGGCGCCGCTCGGGAGCGACCGCGACGCGGCCGATCCGCACCAGCGGCGGCCCTTCGGTCGGCGGCAACAGGCGCAGGCAGCCGGCAAGCACGCCCTCGACCCGCAGCGACAAGTGCCAGGCCGAGTGGTCGAGCCCGTCGAGATCCGGATAGGGAGAGCGCTGCTCGACGACGAAAATCTGCTGGCGAAAGCGCAGCAATTCGTAGAGCGCCGCCGGCGACAGCTGGTCGAAGCGCTGCCATTCAGTTGAGATATTTGGCAAGCTGGTCACGGTCACACCCCCGGAGGATACCGCCATGCAACCGCAGGACTATGGGCCGTTTCCCTATGTTCCGGTCAACGAACGGCCAAAGCTTACATGGCCGGACGGTGCGCGGGTCGCGGTCTGGATCATTCCCAACATCGAATTCTTTCCGCTGACCCGGGGCATCCCGCCGCAGCCCGGGGCGCCCGCCGGCAATCCGCCCTCGGTGCGCGCCTGGGCGCAGCGCGACTACGGGAACCGGGTCGGCATCTGGCGGATCATGGATGTCTTGAGCAAGCACGGCATCCGCGCCAGCCCGACCTTGAACAGCGACATCTGCGACCATCACCCGCAGATCGTCCGCGCCGCGGTCGAGCTCGGCTGGGAGATCCTCGGCCACAACCAGACGAACAGCGTGTGGCTCGACGCGTTGAGCCCGCAGGAGGAGCGCGAAACCATCCGCCGCACGCTCTCCCGCATCGCCGAGACGACTGGGAAAAAGCCGCTGGGCTGGCTCGGCAGCGGGCTCGCCGAGACTTGGCACACACTCGATTTTCTCGCCGACGAAGGCTGTCTTTACGTCGCCGACTGGGTCAACGACGATCAACCCTACATGATGGACATCGGCGGCAGGCCGCTGGTCTCGATCCCCTATTCTTACGAGATCAACGACGCACCCTTTATTGGAACCCGCAATGGCACGGTCGACGAGTTCGAACAGGCGATCCGCCGCCAGTTCGACACGCTCTATGCCGAGGGTGCCAAATCGGGCCGGGTCATGGCGATTTGCCTGCACCCGTATCTGATCGGCGTGCCGCATCGCATCGCCGGCCTCGATTCGGCGCTCGCCTATATCCGCGCCCATGACGGCGTGTGGTTCGCGACCGGCGAGGAGATCGTGCGCCACTGGCTGCGGTCGGGCGCCACCTTCTAGCGACCGGCGGGTGCCCCAGCCGGCAGAGCCGCAGCCTATCCGCTTGTGATCTGGGCCCGCACGGCAAGCCGACGGGCGCAAACCGACGGGCGTCTTTTCCCGCAGCGCTTCGGGCGGAGGGAAAGAAAGGGCGCCCCGTCGGGACACCCTTCCCGCTTATCCTTCGTTACCGATCGTCCGCGTCACGACCGGTCGAGGCATTGACGGTGGGGGTGACCGCCACCCGGACGCCGCTTAGAACCCAGGCACGCTGGCTCGGGGCAAAGCGCGGCGCCAACAGCCCGTCATTGATTTCCCGTGATACCGCGAAGCGATTGAACGCGGTTGGAGGCAAGTACAGTCGCGCGTTGTCGGGGAAGCTGTCCGTGGGGTGTCGATGTCGCCTTGCAGCGCCGTGATGATCCCGTCATCGTTGCCGGAGACGCGCCGGACTTCGGCCGCATAAGCATCGAACAAGCGCTTCTGAAGGTTGCCGACCTGCGGCTCGAAAGACGCCCGGCGTTCGTAGACATCGAGGTAAATCTCGTTGGCGAGGCCGCTGGGAACGCCGCGCTCCCGAAATTCGCGCTGTGCATCAAAGCCGTTATCGGCGTCGAACTTGTCGGGGTCGCGGGGCAGATTGGGATCGTCGCCGACAACTTGCGGCTGGCTCTGCTCGCCGCTTGGCCCAGGCCCGGGTACGATAGATTGCAGCTTGCCAATTTCGCCGTCCTGGAATGCGTCGGGCGCCTTTTCGAAATTGTCCGGAAAGCCGCCGGTGAACGGCAGCTCGTAAAGCGGATGGACCCAGTTGGTGCCTTGATAGTTGAATTCCCAATAGGCGTGCGCGTCCGACTGCTGCAGCGAGTTGTGGGCGCCCATGCTCACATTGATCGGCGCCACATTCGTCTGGACGCCCGGAAAGTGATCGGACGCGCTCGGGAAATGAGGATCGCGGCCGTCGACAGTGAATATATGCCCCGGAATGTTATTGCCCGAGCCCATGGTTTTCAAGACCACCGCGTCTCTCGCCGTGATCGTGCCGAATTGCGCGTGCCCGTCGGGGCGGGGCGGGGCGACCGGCGGCACGGTGATGTCGTGGATCATCCAGCCCTCGTACCAGCCGCTCTCGTTATTGATGACGAACACCGGCGAAATGTCGGTGAAGACGTCGTTGAAGGCGCGTGGATCGTTGGGATCGGTCGGCAGCCCGGGCTTGGGCTCGAGCACGACGCGAACCGCCCCGACTGTCGGCAGCCCGCAATTGCCGCCGGTGACGGTCAGCTGGACGTGGTCGTTCACCCCCGGAAAAATCGTTGTAAACACGTTCGGCTCGAAACCGGTGGTGTCCAGCAGATAATATTGAAACAGCTGGCTGATCTTGTCCGCCTCGGAAAACACCTGCAATGGCAGATAGGTGTGCGGCCGGTCGGCGAGCTGCACCAGTCGGTCTTTGAGAGCCTGCGGCACGTTGACGACATCCCCGCGGTTGGTGACTTCGGCGCTGTCGGCCGCCGCATTTGGGTTTGGATGGCATGGCGCCGGCGGTTGCTCCGCTCGTGCGGCATCGGGCACGAGCATCGTCGGAACGACTAGCGCTAGCGCAGAGCACAGCTGAACTAGACGCGGCCCGTTGATGAAGGATGACTGCATGGCTCGGTTCTCCTCTATTGACCTCACTGTGAGCCAGCAATCGTCTCAGTCGGATGGTCCGGTCGAGACGATTGGGATCGCGACTGTCGCTGACATGCCCGGCAATACGTCGCCGGCCGCATAACGCCATTGGCACCGGCGTCATTCGGAAATGCACGACAGTCGGCGAATACGGGCACACCCCTCCGCTTGAATTTACTGGGAAGGGAATGCCGCGCCTCGGACATCAAGACTCGGACAGTGGGAAATCTATTCCGCCACAGGCTTCCGGCGAATTCCCCGGAGAGGGAATCGAGAGGGCGTCGCGTCCGGCGATTAGCCGCCCGACATCGAGTAAATTTATTGTGACCAGCGGAATTCCGGCGCGGCGGCTGGGTACGGCTCAGGTCACATTTCTGTGAGACGGCGCGTGCACGAGCATGCGATGCTCCCTGTATCGCTCGGTAAAATTTTTGTGAGCCACGGG
>DATKHX010000048.1:0-2001 GCA_035510075.1 Allostellaceae bacterium | reverse complement strand
GACCAGGGCGGGCGTGGCGACGGCGTCCAAATCATGGTGCATCGTGGCTATGCCTATATCGGCCACGGCTATTCGAACGGCATCAGCATCATCGACGTGCGCGATCCGAAGAACCCGAGGCCGGTCGCCTTCATGCCCTGCCCGCCGAACACCCGCGCCATCCATCTCCAGACCCATGACGACTTGCTGCTCGCCGTCAACGGGCCGAGCATGTGGACGATGCAAGTCGATGCGCAGGCCTACTACTCAGGATCGCCGGCCGACCTGCTGAAGGGTCGCCAGTACACGGCCGGCGTCCGCGTCTACGACATCGCCCGCCCCGAGGCGCCCCGCGAGATCGCCTTTATGGCCACAGAAGGAGTGGGGCCGCATCGCATCTGGTACGTCGGCGGCCGCTACGCCTACGTCTCGATCCACTACCCCGAGTTCACCGACCAGGTTCTGGCGATCGTCGACATGGCAGAGCCGACGCGGCCAGAGGTTGTCGGCAAGTGGTGGATTCCGGGCATGTGGACCGGCGGCGGCGAGACGCCGAGTTGGCCCAAGGGGCGCCGCTACGCACTGCACCACGCACTCGTCGCGGGCAACCTCGCTTATGCCGCCTGGCGCGACGGCGGGCTTACCGTGCTCGATGTCGGCGACCCGAGCCAACCCAGCCTGCTCGCCCATCGCAACCTCGACCCGCCCTTCGGGGGCGGCACGCATTCGCCGCTGCCGCTCCCCGATCGCAATCTGCTGGTGCTGGCCGACGAGGTCAATTTCGCCGATTGCAGCCTGGGTCTCCGTCACACTTGGCTCTTCGATGTGCGCGAGCCGACCAATCCCGTGAGCTTCGCCACCATGCCGGTCCCAGCCGAGGCCGACTACTGCACCAAAGGCGGTAATTTCGGGCCACATAATCTGTGGGAGAACCGGCCGGGCGCCTTCCAGAGCTCGCGCTTCATCTTCGCGGCCTATCACAATGCCGGTGTGCGGGTGTTTGACATCGAAAATCCGTTCCAGCCGCGCGAGGCCGGGTTCTTCGTGCCGCCCGATCCGGAACGCATGTTCGATCCGCGCCCCAACCGGCCGAAAGTCATCCAGTCCGCCGACTGCTTTGTCGACGCGCAGGGCGTGATGTACCTGACCGACAACAACGCCGGTCTCTACATCCTGCAGTTCGAGCGAGCATAACCAGTTGCCGCTGATGGTGACGGCGGGTCGAGGCGGCGGTTTGAGCTCACATACGCGTACAGAAGCTCGCCGACCGGGGCATTTCCGAAATCCGTCATCTCAACAGGCGCCCGCAACGATTTCGTGATCACGTCGGCTCGGGCGCGCCGGTATGGGATGCAGCGCTGCTGAACGCTAACGTCGATTTAACCGGCACGAAATCTCGCTGTCACCTGCGCCTACAATGGCTTGGGCGATGGTGCTGCTGGCGCTGGGCTTGCTGCCGCTGGCGCTCGGAGCCATCGAGGCGTTTACCTATGCACCGCGTTTGCCTAACCATCTTGCTGCGGTATTTCCCGGCCCGGGAACGGCGGGGTCTGGGTTTCATTGGCGGTTGGTTGGCGCTGCGGCTCATGTCGGCGAAATTACAAAGAGCCACCCTCTTGCTTGTTTCCACAGCCTTAATATCCGCTCACCTTTGGTCTCGTGATACCCGACATCGACATCCGGCGGGCGCGATGCTGATGCTCAAGCGCAACGGGAGGCCCGTCCGCGGAAAGCACTGCTGGCTCGTGAACTCAGGACCAAAGGCGATCATGATGTGCGGCGATCCGGCGCTGATCACCGATGCCGTTGCGCAGCGTGCGATACAACACCGCCCGGTGCTGTGCACTGACCGGAAACACAAGGGGTCGGTCAAAGCGATCCGCCCGAGCTCTCGTGTGACGGCATCGTCGCCGCGCTCGTAGGGCTCTGTCGTGGCAGGCTCTCGTACGCGGCCGTCGCCTGGCCATTTTCGAGCGTGGCAGTGATACCATATGTCCGAAGCGGGGATGATCGACCGCGGTT
>DATKHX010000047.1:0-7719 GCA_035510075.1 Allostellaceae bacterium | reverse complement strand
ATCAAGGACATGGTGATCCGCGGCGGCGAAAACGTCTATCCGCGCGAGATCGAAGAATTTTTGTACCGCCATCCGAAGATCCAGGACGTGCAGGTAATCGGCGTGCCCGACAGGCACTATGGTGAGGAGCTGTGCGCCTGGGTGCGCCTGCACGACGGCGAGACCGCAACCGTCGAGGATATCCGTACCTTCTGCCAGGGGCAGATCGCCCACTACAAAATCCCGCGCTACGTCAGATTCGTCGATGCCTTCCCGATGACCGTCACCGGCAAGGTCCAGAAATTCCTGATGCGCGAAGAGACCATCGCGGAACTGGGGCTCGGCACGGAACAGACCGCGTGACGTGCTATCAACCGGTCCCGGCGGCTCTGCCCTTCAGGTCATGCGGCCGGTTCGCGCAGGTTCGCATCGGTAGGATCGCCATTCTCCAGCCTTGTCATCCGGCGAGGGCGGCGACCCATCTCCGCCATGGCACCGGCCGCGGGCTGTCCTCTGGCCGGACCGGTGAGCCGCGTGTGACGAAACGAAAGAGCAGGATCCGCCAAAGCTCCAGTGACGCCGGCGCCTCCGGTCCAGGGGCGCCTGTCGATCGGGAAGCGCGTCAGGCGACTTCGCCCGCGGCTTCGTTGAAGCTTTCGAGCTGGCCGACGGTTTCCTTGCCGAACAGCACCGGCACGCAGGCGCCAATCGCCACCGCCACGACCAAGGTGCCGAAGAACACGATCGGCGAATGGGTGTGCGCTTCGAGAAAGGCGGGCATCGCGACGCCAGCAAACAGTCGCCCGAACGATTCACCGAAGAAATGGCCGCGGCCGCGCAATGCGGTCGGGAATTGCTCCGACAGATAGACGCGCACCGCCGGGAACGAGGACAATACCGTGAAGCCGGTGATCATGGCCCCGGCGCTCATCACGACGGTTGCCGCCGAACCCGCCCGATGGGCCAGCATCATCAGGGCGAGGCCCGGGATCGCACCGCCGAACGCATAAAAGATCGCCCAGCGCCGGCCGATGACCTCCATGATGTAGCCGGTGAAGAACTTGCCCGGGATGCTCGCCATGAACAACAGCGAGCTCAGCCCGAAGCTCAGGGCCACGGCGGCACCCTGGTCGACCAGGGCTTTCGGCACCAGGATGGCGCTGGCGTAATAGCACGTGCCTGCCGCGATCGAGCACAATATGCCGACGACGGTCCAACGCAGCTGGCCGCGGCGAAAGAGAGCGGAGAACGGCGGCAATTCCTCGCGCGCCACCTCGAGCCTCGGCCCCAATTCGGCAAAGGTCATTGGCGGAACGCGATTGCCGGATCGCCTGATGATGTCGTTGACGGCGTCGACCGCAGCCTGCGGGCGGCCGCGGCGCAACAGCCAGCGCGGACTGTCGGGAAGCGCGAAATACAGCAGCACCGGAACGACAAACAAGGCGAGCCCGCCCGGCAATGCGATCAGCCTAAAGCCGTACACGTTTCCGGCGAGAAAAAAGCTGATGAACGGCAACAGGGTAAAGGCGCTCGCCAGCATGACTTCGTAAATCGCCCCATAGGTTCGACGGTGCTGTGCCGGCATCAGCTCGGCGGCAATCGGGAACGGAGCCGAAATGGCAAACCCCAATCCGATCCCGGTCAAGAGGCGCAGTCCGATCAGCTGCTCGGCATTCTGCGCCAACGGGATCAGCAGGGTGAAAAACGTGCTGAGGAGAACCCCGATCTGCATGACGGTTTTGCGGCTCAAGCGATCGGACAGCAGCAACGAGACGGCAAGGCCGGCGAGCGCGACCACCAGCGTCGGGCCGAGAACGAGAAACGAGATGTCGCCGCTGGTGAGATGAAGCGGCCCTTTGGCCAGCACGATCAGCGAACCGCCGAGAGCCAAATCGTAGCCCTCGACAAACCCGACGAGCCCCAGCACCAGGATCAAGCCAATGTGATAGGCGCTGAACGGGATGGTGTCCTGCTTGCGCCCCAGCGCTTCGATGGCGGAATCCCGCTCGACTGACAGGGGGGTGACTGCGGTCATGGGTGTTTTCCCTCCTCGGTATTCATTATCCGGCCGTTCCCCGACGCTTTCCGTTCATGCCGGCCCTTTTTAAACCGAGCACTCGCGCTCAGTCGAGCGTATTGCACGTCACCCGGTCACATCACCGCCCGCGCGAGTGACTGTTGGCTCGGGAACCTTTTTGCGCGAGCCGGCTGTTCAAGCCGGAAGAACGGGAAGAAGCGCTGGTCGGTAAGCGTTCTCGGCGTGGCGGTCGTCGCCGCCGTCGCGGGTCGTCTTGTGGGCGGCGTTTTTGTTGAAGGCGGCGTTTTTGTTGAAGAAGGAGTCCAGGGGTGAAACCTCGATCGATTGCAACCGGCGTCGCCGGCGCCGGGCTGATATTGGCGCTGGCAAGCTGCACCAATCCCTACGACCCCGCCCAGCGTGCAGTCGGCGGTGGTCTGATCGGCGCCGGTGCCGGAGCGGCGATCGGCGGTGCGGCGGGCGGTGGTGCCGGGGCGGCGATCGGTGCGGCAACGGGTGGGGCGGTCGGCGCCGCGACCGGCGTTCTTACGACGCCTCCACCGCCGCCGCCGCGCTATTGACGCAACTCGCGCCTGACGCCGAATTGGCCGCTCGTCGCGCGCTGCTCACCGGCAGGTGGGGGTCAGTCTGAAGAAGCGGATTTGATCAACCCGGCGACCTGCTTTACCGCGGCGCGCGATCCGACGCCGGCCGGTGCCGAGGCCTCGATCAGCCGCGGCGCTTTCGGCGGGACCGCCGGGATGGCCGGCGCAGCCGTCGAATTGCTCCCGGCGCCAAATGGCGATCCCGCCGGGCAGGCATCGCCCGTCTTGCTGACCGAGACTTTCGGCGGCGCGCCGCTCCCCGAATAGGAATAGACCATTCGCTCGCTGCAGGTCCCGGCGCCGGAGATCGTCGAGGTCACGACGACGCCCGAGACTTGGCCCGGCCCGGAGCGCGGCAGCGACGCCATCGCCGCCTCGACCGCGGGGTTCGGGCCAACGAGCCAGACCGGCGCGTCCGCCAGCGCCTGCGCCTCGGCGATCAATTGCACCGCCGCCTGCCGGTCGACGGCGATCTGGTAAATCTGCGACGGCGACGGCGTCATGACATCGACGCCTTGCGCCGCCCACAGCCGCGGGTCGGCGGTCAGCATGTCGCCGGGGCCGGGAAGCATGACCAGAATGGCGGCGGGCGCCGCGGGTCCGATGGCGTAAATCCGCGGACCTCCCGTAGCGGGCGCCGCGGTCGCGACCGGCTCCGGCGGCGCGTAGGCTCGCGACGGTTGAGCGTAGGCCTGCGGCGGCCGGGCGAGGCCATCGGCGCAGCCCGTCAGCAACGGCAGCACCGCAAGGCAGCCACAGAGGGTTACGGCTCGCTGCTTTGACATCGAAACGCCTCCGCTGAAATTGGTTTTCGGAACAGAGATGGGTCCCGATTTGGGCAATTTCTTGACCCATCGCGCAAGACGGCCGCAAGCCTGTCAGCGCCCCGAGATCGCCAGGGCGGGAGAGCACGTCTTTGCCGCCATGGGCTGCTCGCGCGCCCGGCTGTGCAATTTGAAGCACGCTTTGCCCGGGCTCGATCCGGCATCCATGTGTGGGAAACCGAGAGGTCCGAGCCCAAAGGAAGCCGCAGATGCCCACCGGACCAGTCCGTCGTGGCCGGTTCGGTGACAGTCGGCTGCGCGCTCAGGCGTTGCTCTCGCGTAAGATGCGGGCGCGGCTGCGCTGCCAGTCGCGCGCCTTTTCGGCCTCGCGCTTGTCGGCTTTACGCTTGCCGCGAGCCAACCCGAGCGCGATCTTGGCCCGTCCGCGGTCGTTGAAATAGATCGACAGCGGAACGATGGTGACCCCCTCGCGCCGGATCGCGCCGAGCAGGCGGTTCATCTCCTTGCGATGCAACAGCAGCTTTCGCGGTCGCCGCGGCTCATGATTGAAATGCGCCGAGCTCGAATATTCGGGGATGTTGGCGTTGACCAGGAACAGCTCGCCGCCGCTCTCGTCGGCATAGGCCTCGGCAATGCTGGCTTGGCCCTTGCGCAGGACCTTGACCTCGGTCCCTTGCAAAACGAGACCGGCTTCGAGCGTATCCTCGATCACGTAATCGTGGCGGGCGCGCCGGTTTTGCGCGACATAGCGGTCGGCGACCCGCATCGCGCCTGTCCTCGGGTCAGTTCAACAGACCGGCGCTGCGCATCGCCCGCGCCACCCGCTCCTGCGTCTCGGGCAGGGTCTGCCACAGCGGCTGGCGCACCGTGGGCTCGCACTTGCCAAGCAGCGAGGCCGCGTATTTGACCGGCGACGGGCTGGTTTCGGCGAACAGCGCGTCATGCAGCGGGATCAGCCGCTCGTTGATGCGGCAGACGGTGTCGACCTCGCCGCGCTGCCAGGCCTCATGCATTTCGCAGAGCAGCCGCGGCGCGACATTGGCGGTCACCGAAATGCACCCGTCGCCGCCCTGCGAGAGATAGGCGACGGCGGTCGCATCCTCACCCGACATCATCGCAAAGTCGCGGCCGATCTCGACCCGCATGCGCAACGGCCGCGCGAGGTCGTTGGTCGCGTCCTTGACGCCGACGATGTTGGGCAATTTCGCGAGCCGCGCCATCGTCGCATTGCTCATGTCGACCGACGAGCGCCCTGGGATGTTGTAGATGACGATCGGGATGTCGACGGCATCGTGGATCGTCTTGAAGTGCTGGAAGAGCCCTTCCTGCGTCGGCTTGTTGTAGTAGGGGCAGACGATCAGCGCGGCGGTGGCGCCGGCCGCCTTGGCCATGCGCGTCAGCTCGATCGTGTGCGCGGTCGAGTTCGTGCCGGTGCCGGCGACAACCGGCACCTTTCCGTTCGCCACCTCGGCGCATAATGCGATGACCCGCTCCTGCTCTTCGTGGCTCAGGGTCGGCGCCTCGCCGGTGGTGCCGGTCGGCACCAGGCCGTGAGTGCCCTGCTCGACCTGCCAGGCGACAAAGTCCTGAAACTTGGCCTCGTCGACGCCTCCGTTGCGGAAGGGCGTGATCAACGCGACGAACGATCCCTTGAACATCGTTTCCTCCCGAGTGGCGGCCTCACGCCGGCACGATAGTCCGCGGGGCGGCGGGCATCAACATTGCCGGTACGCGGACATGGCCCTCGCCGGAAAATGCCTAACGCGAGCGAGCGTGCTTGCTCCGGCGCGGCTAAACTCGGTATGAAGTTTGCCACATCTTTGTCTCGGCAAGGAATGGGGGGCCAGCCTTGCTCTCATTACAACGATTGTTTGTGTCGCTGGGCCTGGCGATTGCGGTCACGGCCGTGGCGCAGGCGCAGACGCTTTCGCAAGCCGATCTCGCGGCAACGCGCGCGGCGCTCGCGGCGGCCCAGGCCGGCAACTGGAGCCTTGCCTATGCCGACGCCTCGCCGATCACCGACCCGCTGCCGATCAAGATGCTGCGCTGGCTCGACTACGCCAGCCCCGGCGCCCCCGGCCGATTTGTCGACATCGCCGACTTCATCGAAAAAAATCCAGACTGGCCGCATCAAAAGGCGCTGCGCAAGCACGCCGAAGAGGCACTCGCCGGCGAAACCGACGCGGTCGCCGCCGATTGGTTCAAGCGCTATCGGCCGGTCAGCGCTGTGGGCGAGGTCCGCGCCGCCGAGATCCTACTGAATTCGGGCGATGTCGCGGGCGGCACGGCGGCATTGCGTGCCGCCTGGGTCACCGGCGCTTTCAACGCGCTCGACGAGAAGAGCTTTCTTGCCGCGCACGGCGCGGCGATTCGCCCGGAAGACGACGAAACTAGGCTCGACCGGCTGCTGTGGGCCGGCAAGACCGAAGCCGCGCGGCGAATGCTGACGCGGGTTCCGGCGGATTACCGCGCCCTTGCCGAGGCGCGTCTGGCGCTCGCTCTGCAAGCGGCGGCCGGCGACATGCTCGTCGCCCGCGTCCCGGTGCAGCTGCGTTCCGATTCCGGCCTCCTTTACGAGGAGCTGCGCTGGCGCTGCGAGAAGGACATGACCGACGCCGCGGTCGAGATTCTGCGGGCCAATCCCGGCGACCCGTTGCAACCGGACGCCTGGTGGCACGAGCGTCAGATCATCGCCCGGCGCCTGCTTGCGGGCGGCAACGCCGATCTCGCCTACCGGATTGCCGAGCAGCACGGCGTGCTCGACGGCAAGGCCTATGCCGACGCCGATTTTCTGCTCGGCTACATCGCGCTGCGCTTCAAAAAGGACCCGGCGCTCGCCTTTGACGATTTCGCGCATATCCTGACCCGCGCCGACACGCCGTACGCCAAGTCGCGCGCCGGATACTGGGGCGGGCGCGCCGCCGAAGCCGAGGCAAAGCCCGATCTCGCCCGCAAGTGGTACGCCGCCGGCGCCGAGCACATGGCGACGTTTTACGGTCAGCTCGCCGCCCATCAGCTCGGCGACGACGCGCCGCCGCACCCGACACCCGAACCGGTCCCCACCAGCGCTGAGCGCGCCGCGTTCGACGGCAACGACGTCGTCCGCGCTACTCGAATCTTCTTCAGTCTCGGCGACCGCGAACACAGCAAGATTTTTCTGCTGGATCTGGCGGACGGTGCCAAGACGCCGACCCAATTTGCGATGGTCGCGGCGCTGGCCGAGCAGAACGGGCGCATCGACCTGGCAATTGTGGTCGCCAAGCGCGCGATCGCGGCCGGGACGCCGTTGATGATCCACGGCTACCCGATCGTCGCCATTCCCGTCGGCGGCAACACCGAAAACGCATTATTGTTCGCGGTCATCCGACAGGAGAGCGGCTTCGATGTCGACGCGGTCAGCCCGGCCGGGGCGCGCGGCCTGATGCAGCTGATGCCGGCAACCGCGAGCTTCATATCCGGCAAGCTCGGCGAGCCGTTTTCGATGCTGCGGCTGACGATGGACGGCCTCTACAACATCGCCCTCGGCCGCGGCTACCTGCAGCAGATGATCGACGATTTCGGCGGGTCTTATGCGCTGGCGATCGCCTCCTATAACGCCGGTCCCGGCCGGGTTCGGCAATGGCTCGGCGAGTACGGCGACCCGCGCGGCGGCAAGATCGACATGGTCGACTGGATCGAAACCATTCCGATCGACGAGACCCGGCTTTATGTGCAGCGCGTGCTCGAAAACCTGCAGGTCTATCGCGGCCAAAACGGGCGCAACTCGGCCTTCTCCCTGGTCAGCGACCTCGCCCGCTAAGCATCGTGGGCTACTAAGACGGGATCCATCCAGGTCCGTCACGCCCTTGTTCAAAGATGGATGCCCGGATCAGGCCCAGAGTTGGCGGCTCAGGTCTGATACAAGTTGACCGGGTACCAAATCATGTTTTCCCTCAGAGGCTGACCAGGAATGAATCGGCCATTCTCAACAAAGTTGAGCGCTCCTATTCGTCATTCCCGCGAAAGCGGGAATCCAGGAGCGGAGAGGCCGCAGCGGTTGCCCCTGGACCCCGCTTTCGCGGGGGTGACGATAACCCGCTGCATGCGCGGGTCGCCGTCCCTCCCGCTGCCACAGAGCCGCTCGCTCTCGCCGCGTGCCGGGACGATGTGCCGCGGCCAACCGCGTTCGACCGAGCGCTCGCCGGTGTTGCCAGCCCTATTTCCCGCCCACGCCGCCGGTGGTCACCGTCACAGTTCCGTTTGCTCCCGGCGGCGACTCGGGGGGCGCCCTCAGCTCGTCCCACAGCATCACTCTTGCATGCCCGCCCTGATCGCTGATGACGGGCGCCGGCTG
>DATKHX010000046.1:0-18824 GCA_035510075.1 Allostellaceae bacterium | reverse complement strand
TGCGCTTCTACCCCGACGAGTCGGTCGGCTATTCCTATCCCGAATCCTACGTCAAGAATTTCGGCGCCGACTACAAGCCCGACGCCTATATCGAGGACGAGTACAACCGCGCCCGCAATCACAAATGGTATATGACGGCGCGGATGATCACGGTGCACGACATCTATTCGTTCGACCCGGACGTGGTGGTCGAGCTCGACGAGTTCACCGATGTAATCGGCCGCAACTTCAAGCAGCCAAAAGAAGGGCTAGGCTTCGACAACAGCCCGGTCGCGCACATGTGGCGCACCTTGATCCGCCCGTCGAAGTTCCTGTAGGCGTTTCCGGTCAGCGTCTCGCTGCTGGCCGATCTCCCAGGCGGCTATCTCGGGTGGGCTCGGCGCTCACCGAGGTTGAAGCCGACGAGGCCCTCGGCGGCGATCTGCTCGGGGAGCCCGCGGAAGGGCTCCCTCGCCCCGCTTGCGGGCAGAGGGCTGGGGTGAGGGGCGATCCCGGCTTCGGCGCATGGCGTTGCCTCACAGCGTGCTTCCCATGCGGGTCTCGTCGACGAATTCCTCGGTCGCGGCGTCGATCGCCCGCCCGCGGCGGCCGCGCGGCGCATGGACATAGAGCGAAGCCGCCGACACCCGCCGCGCCGGTGCCGACGGCGGCAGCGGGATCTCATAGGAAACCGGCGCGTCATGGTCGGCGCGCAGCAATTCCGGCCGATAGACCTTGTTCAGCTGAAACAGGCTGCGGACGAAATTGGTCTGGCCGCGCAGCAAGAGCCGCGCGACGATGTTGCCGGCAGCCCACAGCTGGTGCCAGTCGAGATGCTTTCTCATAATCGCGCGCTGGGTCGTCACCAGCTCGTCATAAAACTCGGCGAGCGGCAGCCGCGTCGGCAATACCGCGTGCTGGATGTCGAAGAGCCGATAGTCGCGGGTTTCGAGCCGGCGCCCGTCTGTGACCCAGCTTTCGGTGCCGGGATAGGGCGTGTTGACGCTGATGTTGATGACGTCGGGCATCTCCAGGCACCAGTCGCGCACGACCCGAAAGCGCTCGTGGTCCCAGTCGGGGTCGGCGATCAAATTGACCGCGACATTGACGCCGAGCGAACGGGCGAACTCGACCGCCTCGAAATTGCGGTCGAGCGCCACCCGCTTGCGGTATTTTTTCAGCCCCTCCTCGTCGATCGCCTCGAGGCCGAGAAACATCGTGCGCAATCCGAGCCGCGCCCACAGCCGGAACGCCTCTTTGTTGCGCAACAGCACGTCACCGCGGGTCTCGAGGTAATAGCGCTTTTTGATGCCGGCGCGGGCGATCGCCTCGCCGATCTCGATGCCGTGGCGCTCGTGGATAAACGCCACGTCGTCGACGATGAAGATGCCAGGCTCGCGGATCGAACGCAGATCCGCGATGACCCGCTCGGTGCCGACGAGGCGATAGCTGCGCCCGTAAAACGTCCAGGCGCTGCAAAACGAGCAGTCCCACGGGCAGCCGCGCGAGAATTCGATCGAGGCGCACGGGTCTAGGGTGCCGATAAAATATTTCCGGCGATGGCGCAACAAATCGCGCGCCGGGCTTAGCTCGTCGAGCGAATGGACAAAACTGGGCGGCGGCCCCTCTCCTGCTACGGTAACCGCACCCGGCACGGTCATCGGGTCGCCGCCCGCTTCGACCGCCGCGAGCAGCAGCGGCATCGCCGCTTCGCCCTCGCCCTTGAGAACGCAGTCGACCGCCCCAGCACCATGCGCGATGATCGCGGCCGCGGTGAAGGATGCGCTGTGCCCGCCGACGCAGATGAAAACATCGGGAAACCGCACCTTCGTCGCCTTGGCGAGATCGACGATCTCCGGCACGTTCGCCAGGTAATTGCAGGAGAACGCGATGACATCCGGCCGCCAGCGCTCGATCGTCGCGAAATAAGCGCGGTGGTCCTCGACCTGCAGGTCGATCAGCCGAACCGCATGGCCGGCGCGGCGCACCGCTTGCGCCACCAGCTCGAGCCCGAGCGGCTCCAGCCGCAGGAACACTTTTGTGTAAAGCAGCGGGCCCGGATGGACCCCGAGAAACCGCATCGGACCCTACCTTTGTCGCTGTCGCTGCGGCGCATCATAGAACGTCGGATCGGCTCGGAGGCAAGCGGGGCGATCCGGCCGGTTCGTCGCACCGCGATTAAAGCGCGGTTCAGGGCGCGCTGCCGATGCGGGTCGCCTCGACAAAGCGTTCGGTCGCCGCGTCTATGGCCCGGCCTTTGCGGCCGCGCGGCGGGTGTATGTAAAGCTGGGCAGCGCTCGGCTCGCGGACCGCGGCGCGCCCCGCCGGCAGCGGAATCTCGTAAGAAACGGGCATGCCGTGGTCGGCGAGCAGCAATTCCGGGCGGTAGAGCTTGTCCAGCAAATAGAGGCTTTTGAGGAAATTCGGGTGGCCGCGCAGCAACTGGCGGGCGACGGTGCTGGCCGCGGTATAGGCCGCCCGCCAGCCGGCGAATTTGCGGTAGAACGCCCGCTGCGTCGTCACCAGCTCTTCGTAAAATTCGGCGAGCGGCAGCCGCGTCGGCATGACCGCGTGCGCGATGTCGTAGAGCCGGTAGTCGCGGCTCGTCAGAGTGCGTTCCTCGGTCAACCAGCTCTCGGTTCCGGGGTAGGGCGTGTTGACGCTGAGGTTGACGACCTCCGGGACTTCGAGCCCCCATTCGCGCACGATCCGAAACCGCTCATGGTCCCAATCGGGATCGGCGATCAGGTTGATCGCGACGATCAGACCGAGCGAGCGGGCGAATTCGAGCGCCTCGAAATTTCGCCCCAGCGAGGTCCGCTTGCGGTAGCGCTTGAGGCCCTCCTCGTCGATCGCCTCGAGGCCGACGAAAATATATTGCAGCCCGATGCTCTTCCAGAAACGGAACACCTCTTTGTTGCGCAGCAGCACGTCGCCGCGGGTTTCGAGGTAGTAGCGCTTTTTGATCCCGGCACGGGCGATCGCCTCGCCCAATTCCAGCGCATGGCTCTGATGGACAAAGGCCACGTCGTCGACGACAAAGATCCCGGGCTCGCGGATCCGCCGCAAATCCTCGACCACGTGCTCGGTGCTGACCAGGCGATAGCTGCGGCCGTAAAAGGTCCAGGCGCTGCAAAACGAGCAATCCCACGGGCACCCGCGGGAAAACTCGATCGACGCGCACGGGTCGAGAATGCCGACAAAATATTTGCGGCGATGGCGCAAGAGGTCGCGCGCCGGCATCACCTCGTCGAGCGAATGGACAAAGACCGGCGCCGGCCCGGCGCCGTCGGGGGTGACGGCGCCGGGGACCTCGGTCAGCGCTGTTCCGGCTTCAATCGCGGCGAGCAGCAGCGGGATGGTCGTTTCGCCCTCGCCTTTCAGCACGCAATCGATGGCGCCGGCGCCGTGCTCGATCATCGCCTCGGCGGTAAACGACGCGCTGTGCCCGCCGACGCAGATAACCACGTTCGGAAAGCGCGCCTTGGTCGCCCTGGCGAGATCGACGATCTCCGGAACGTTCGCCAGGTAGTTGCAACCAAAGGCGACGACTTCCGGCTGCCAGCGCTCGATCGTGCGGAAATAGGCGCGCTCGCTTTCGACCTGCAGGTCGATGAGCCGCACCGCGTGACCCGCCTGGCGTGCCGCCGCGGCGACGAGCTCGAGCCCGATCGGCTCGAGCCGTAAAAATATCTGCGCATAGGTCAACGGGCCGGGATGGACGCAGAACACCCGCATTTGCAGCTCCCCTCCATTCGCCATTCCGGCCTTCGGCTCGCGCGTGGGCCGGCAGATCTCCCGGCTTCCGCCGCTCACTGTGAGGCCGAACCCCGCGAATTCCTACGGGTTCCGTCCCATGTGTTAAATATTGCCGATCGCGGTGGGCGCCAGCCAGGCGCGTGCGCGCTGCCGTCGCAGCAATCCTTTGTGGGGACCCCGATATGAGCCAGGACTGGGCCAAGCTCGCCGCCGATCTCGAGCGCCTTTTGAAATTGCGCTCGATCCCGTTCGGCATGAAGCTCTTCGAACACCGCGCCGAGATGGAGGGGATCCCGCGGATTCGCCGCCCGAAATCGATCCACACGCTCGACCAGATCGTGGCCCAGGCCGCACGCCTCGGCTGGACTGTCGGGTTGACCGCCGAAGATCTCGTGGGTGCGCAATGCCGGGCGGTGGTCGGGCTCGGCGGCGCCAAGGACGAGGCGTGGCGCTCCGGCCAGCACATGGTCGGCGTGTGGTACAGCTCGCCCGAGGATGCGGGCGCCCATCAGGCGGCGATGGAATGCGTGCCCGACGGCCATTTCGAGGCATTGGCGGTGGCCCCGCTCGCCGCGGGCCGGCTCGACCCGCCCGACATCGCCCTCTTCTACGCCACCCCGGGGGCGATGATCTATTTCATCAATGGTTTGCAATGGTCCGGGTACAAGCGCTTCGACTGGAGTGTCGTCGGCGAATCCGCCTGCGCCGATTCCTGGGGCCGGGCGTTGAAGACCCGCGAGCCGAGCCTGTCGATCCCGTGCTTCGCCGAGCGCCGCTATGGCGGCGTGCTCGACGACGAGATGCTGATGGCTCTGCCGCCCGACCATCTCGACAAAGCGATCGCCGGGATGGAGGCGCTAGCCAAAAACGGCCTGCGCTACCCCTTCCCGCAATACGGCATCCAGCAAGACGCCCGCGCCGGCCTCGCCGTCAGCTACCCTGCCCGGGGAGGCTGACGCCCCGCTCCGCCGCAACCCATTTATGGGATTGGCGCAGAGATGTCCCAGAAGAGCGTAGTGGAAGCGACGGAACCGATGGTGGATTGCGCTGCGTTCCACAAGCCCCGCGCTTGCTGGAAGGGAATCGGCTCCCTTATCTCGCTTTGGCCGGGCTTGGCCCGGCCATCCACGCCTTCGGCACCCGAAAGAAAGGCGTGGATACGCGGGACAAGCCCGCGCAAGACGACCTTAGTGGAAGCGACCGAACCGATGGCGGGCTGCGCGGCAAGGTTGGCCAAGAAATCCCCAGTCGCCGACACCAGTTATTCCGGGATGCACCGAAGGGGCAGGCCCGGAACCCAAGAACACCGGCTTTCCAATATGCTCGCAACGCCTTTTCTTGGGTTCCGGGTTCACGGACTGGCGTCCGCGCCCCGGAATGACGAATGTTTGGCCGGCGGTGATGGCCTCCACCGGCGTCGCCATGGCTCTCACCCGAGATCCAGCCGCAGCCAGCGGGTCGCCGGCAGGACGGCGACGCAATTTCGCCGCGCTTTGCTGATAAGTTCCGCCGGTCGAGAAAACATGAAAGGCGTCGATGCTTAGTTTTCGGATTTTCCGTTCAGCGGAAACGAATTCCCGGTTCATTGAAAACTTTCCCGATTAGGCCGGGAAAATTCCCGGTTGACCCCGCTACGGGAATTCGCCCGCAAGTGGCTGTTCACACGAACGTTTTTCTAGCGGGTTCGGGGCCGATATCGGGTAGGTCCCCGGTATCTTCCCGTCGAACGGGGAATTCGCCCGCTGACCCGCTCCCGCCGCCAGGGATCGGGATTGCGGGACGGCCCGGCGGTGGCGTTAAATCGGCGGGACAAATCGATGGGAGAGAAGCGATGAACGACGCGACACCCTGGGTCGATCCCGAGCTCACAGCGGCGGGGCAATTGCTGCAGCGCAACGGCTACGTGGTGCCCGACCGCACCCAGGCGCCGCTTTCCGAGGTGCGCGCGGCGCAGGACCGGGTCGGTGCCTTTCTCGGGCAGGGCTCGGTGCCGCTGAAGCACGAGCGCGACCTGAGCCTGCCGGGGCCGCACGGGCAGGTGCCGTGCCGGCTCTATTTGCCCGACGACGGCGAGCGGCCGCCGCTGCTTGTCTGGGCCCATGGCGGCGGCTTTATGCAGGGGAGCCTCTCGTCGTGGGACGCGATGCTGCGCGAATTGGTGCGGCAGTCCGGAGCGGCGGCGTTGTCGGTCGACTACAAGCTCTCGCCCGAGCACCGCTTCCCAAAGGCGTTCGAGGAGATGGTGGCGGTGACCCGGCTCGCCGCGCGCGAGGGTGCGGGTCTCGGCATCGACCCGGCCCGGCTTGCAGTCGGCGGCGATTCGGCCGGCGCCAATCTGGCGCTCGCCGCGGCGATGGCGCTGCGCGACGAAGGGCTGCGCGCGGTCCGCTTCATGCTGCTGATCTACGGCGTCTATTCGACCGACAGCGAGAGCCCGTCGTGGCAGCGCTTTGGCCAGGGCGCCGGCCTGTCGCAAACCCAGATGCGCTGGATCTGGGAAACCTATCTTGAGCGCGCTGAGCAGCAGCAGGACTGGCGCGCCGCCCCGATCCTCGGCAACCTCGAGGGCCTGCCGCCGGCGCATCTGATCGTCGGCAGCCTCGACCCGCTGCAGGACGACAGCCACCGGCTCGCCGCGGCGCTGAACGAAGCGGGGGTGCGGCACACGCTAAAGGTCTACGAGGGCATCAATCACGGCTTCATCCGCTACGGCCGGCTGATCGGCACTTCGCGGCGAGCGCTCGCCGAATGCGCCGCCGCCCTGCGCGCGGCGATGCCGGCCGGGTAGCCGGGCGCAAGGCGCTCCAGTCAAGCACGCCCCGTCGCGAAATCGCCGCCGATAGCGGCGGGCAACCAGGTTTGCTGCGCTTGCTGGAATGCTTTGGCGAGAGCTTTGGCGCCGCGCATGGCGCCGAAGCCGGGGGGCCGGCTTCAGGTGTCGAGAAAGCTGCGCAGTTTGCGCGAGCGGCTCGGGTGCTTCAATTTGCGCAAGGCCTTGGCCTCGATCTGGCGGATGCGCTCGCGGGTGACCGAGAATTGCTGGCCGACCTCTTCCAAGGTGTGGTCGGTGTTCATGCCGATGCCAAAGCGCATGCGCAAGACGCGCTCCTCGCGCGCCGTCAGCGAGGCCAAGACGCGCGTCGTCGTCTCGCGCAGATTGGCCTGGATCGCGGCATCGAGCGGCAAGACCGCGTTCTTGTCCTCGATGAAGTCGCCGAGATGCGAATCCTCTTCGTCGCCGATCGGGGTTTCGAGGCTGATCGGCTCCTTGGCGATCTTCAAGACCTTGCGCACCTTTTCGAGCGGCATCGCCAGTTTCTCGGAGAGCTCCTCGGGGGTCGGCTCGCGGCCGATCTCATGCAGCATCTGCCGCGAGGTGCGCACCAGTTTGTTGATCGTCTCGATCATGTGCACCGGGATGCGGATTGTGCGCGCCTGATCGGCGATCGATCGGGTGATCGCCTGGCGGATCCACCACGTCGCATAGGTCGAGAATTTGTAGCCGCGACGGTACTCGAATTTGTCGACCGCCTTCATCAGGCCGATATTGCCTTCCTGGATCAGGTCGAGGAACTGCAACCCGCGGTTCGTATATTTCTTGGCAATCGAAATAACCAGCCGCAGATTGGCCTCGACCATCTCCTTCTTGGCGCGGCCTGCCTCGCGCTCGCCGCGCTGGACGGTCTGCACGACGCGGCGGAACTCGGCGATCGGCAGCTTGGCTTCGAGCGCAATCTGCGCGACGCGGCCGCGCAGCTGCGCCGCGTCGTCCCTGCTCCGTTCGACCAGGCGCCCCCATCCGCGGCCGGGAAGCACCGCGACGCGTTCGAGCCAGTCGCCGCACAGCTCGTTGCCGAAATATTCGCGCAGAAAATCGGGCCGCTTGACCCCGGCGTTTTCGGCCAGCCGCAGCAACCGCCCCTCCTCGGCGACGAGCCGCCGGTTCACGTCATAGAGCTGCTCGACCAAATGCTCGATGCGGGTGTTGTTCAGCCGAACGCGCTTGACGTCCTCGATGACCCTGCTCTTGAGCTTTTCATAGCGGCGCTCGGTCACTTTGGGCAACGGCTCGCCTTTGAGCAGGGCGTTGATGCGCTGCTCCTGAAGCCGATGCAGCTTTTTGTGCGATTCGGCGATCGCCTCGAAGGTCGCCAGCAGGCTGGGCTTCAGCTGCGCTTCCATCGCCGCGAGCGAGATCGAGCTTTCTTCGCCCTCCCCCTCTTCGGCGGCGAGCTCGGGTTCGATCTCCGCAACCTCGGCCTCGGCCTCCGACCCTGCCTCCTCGGGGGTGGCTTCGGCGTTTTCTTCGGGCGCTGCGCTAGGCGTCTCCGCGGCAGGGCGGTCGAAGCCGGCGCTGCCATAGGTGGCGTCGAGGTCGATGATGTCACGCAACAGCATCTTGCCTTCGACGAGCGCGTCGCGCCAGCCGACGATCGCGCGGATCGTCAGCGGGTTCTCGCAGATGCCGCCGATCATCATCTCGCGGCCGGCCTCGATGCGCTTGGCGATGGCGATCTCGCCCTCGCGCGACAGCAATTCGACCGACCCCATCTCGCGCAGATACATGCGCACCGGGTCGTCGGTGCGGCCGACATCGTCGTCGTCGAGATTGCCGCGCGCCTCGCCGTCGGCCTCCTCGACCTCGGCGGCGGCCGGCTCCTCGCTTTCCTCGCTCTCGATGACGTTGACGCCGAGCTCCGAGAGCATCGTCATCGTATCCTCGATTTGCTCCGAGGACACCTGATCGGGGGGCAGTGCGGCGTTCAGCTCGTCATAGGTGACGTACCCACGCTCTCGACCGCGCGCCAGCATCTTTTTGATCGCGGCGGCGAGGATGTCGAGCAAGGGCGCCTCGGCGGCCTCCTCGCGGGTTTCCGTCGCTTCAGCCGTGTTCGCCGCTTTACTCGCCATGCCACCATCCCTAACCAAATTTCGAACCGGCCCGGCCGCGACCGGGCGCGAAAGCTTTTCCTCGATGCGGTTTGCCGACGATGCTGTTGGACGCGCGCGCAACATGCTCATATCGGGTCCTCATCGGCCCGGCCGTGCTGCAGCGCCTGGTCTCTGGCAGCCAGAAAGCGTTCCCAGCTCGCCGTCGAGACATCATCGATCAAGTGATTGCTGGCTTCCGCCAAAGCGGATCGTTCTCCTCCCACCAGCATCCCGATCACGTGCGACCATTCGTTGCGCGCATCGCGCGCGCCGGAGCGCCGGATCAAAAAGCCCGAGTCGACCGAAGGCGAGAGAAGCGCATCCACGGTCGCCGCAAACCCGTTCAGTAGAAGGTGTTGCCGAAGCGCCGAAGCGTCAAGCCCCGGCCGCAGAGCCTCGATCTCTAAAATTTCTCGGCGAAGCTTGTCAAGCTCTGGTTCGGGAACTTCAAGCGCGGCAAGCTGTTCGGCAACCTCGCCGATCAACTCGGGCGACTGGAGCAGCAGGCGGCATAGGATCTCGCGCTGCACGCGATCAGGCGCGCGCGGCGGCGGCGCGGCGCCCTCCCTGACAAAGCCGGGGCGCGGCAGCGCTTTCGCGCGGAGGGCCGGGCGCGGGGTTCGCCCGGTTTCGTAGAGCCGGTCGCGCACAAAGCGCCGATACTCGTTGCGCACGGTCGGGTCGGCAATCAGTGCCACGTCCTCCATCAGCCGCCGGTCGAGATCGGCGCGCCGCTCGGGGGTATCGGCCGGGCCGGCGCCGAGCTCGACTTCCCACAGCACGCGCGACAGCGGCCGAGCCGCGGCGACGACCTGCTCAAAGGCTTCGCGCCCGGAATGGCGGATCAGCGAGTCCGGATCCTCGCCCGAAGGCAAGCCGGCAAACCGCAGGCTGTGGCCGGGACGCAGCAATGGCAAGGCCCGGCGCAACGCGCGGGCGGCGGCACGCTGGCCGGCGGCGTCGCCGTCGAAGCACAAGATCGGCTCCGGCCCGAGCCGCCACAGCTCCTGCAGCTGGAACTCCCCGAGTGCGGTGCCGAGCGGCGCCACCGCCGACGCGAACCCCGCGCGGTGCAGCGCGATCACGTCCATATAGCCTTCGGTGACGATCGGTTCGCGGTGCTCGGCAGCGGCGGCACGCGCGGCCGACCAGCCGTAGAGCACACGGCCCTTTTCGAAGACCGGGCTTTCGGGCGAGTTCAGGTATTTCGGGTGAGCGTCCCCCAACACGCGGCCGCCAAAGGCGATCACCCGTCCCGCGCGGTCGCCGATCGGAAACATCACGCGTCCGCGGAAATAGTCGAAGGGCTCGCCCTCATCCGGCCGGTGCAACAACCCCGCCTCGATCAGCAGCGGCTCGGTGTAATCGGCGGTCAGCGCTCGCCGCAGCGCCTGCCGCTCGTCCGGCGCCCAGCCGAGGCGAAAGCGGCGGATCGTGTCGGGATCGAGACCGCGCGCCTCCAGGTAATCGCGGGCGGCAGCCCCCGCCGCCGACCACAACCGAGCCTCGTAAAAGGCGGCGGCGGCTTCGAGAGTTTCGAGCAGGGTTTTTTGCCGGCGGGCCTTTTCGCGCTCCTCGGGTGTGGCCTGCGGGACGGCGATCCCGGCTTCGGCCGCCAATTTCTCGACCGCCTCGAGAAAGTCGAGGTTGTCGGCGCGCATCACGAACCCGATCGCGTCGCCATGTGCGCCGCAGCCGAAACAATGAAAGAAGTTCTTGTCCTCGACGACGTAGAAGGACGGCGTTTTTTCGTGGTGGAACGGGCACAAGCCGCCAAATTCGCGCCCGCGGCGCACCAGCTTGACCCGCCGTCCGACCAGCCCCGACAGCGATACGCGGCCGCGCAGCTCGTCGAGAAAGCCCGGCGGAAACGCCATCGGCTACTTACCCCCTTCCGCCGACCCGGGGAAGAGAGGGGTTTCGAGCGGCGACATCCCTGCCACGCCGCCGGGTCAGCCGAGGAGCCGCTTGACGATCGGCCCGGCTCGGCTGAAATCGATGGCGCCGGCGTGCCGTTCGCGCAACGCCGCGATGACCTTGCCCATGTCGCGGACACTGGCGGCGCCAGTTTCGGCTATCGTCGCCAGCGTCGCGGCGGCGATCTCGTCCTCGTTCATCTGGCGCGGCAGAAAGCTTTCGATGACGCCAATCTCTTCGGCCTCCCGCTGCGCCAGATCGGCGCGGTTGCCTTGCTCGTAGAGCGCTATCGATTCGCGCCGCTGCTTGATCATCCCTTGCAGCATGCGGACGATGTCGGGTTCGGCGACGCCCTCGGCGTAGCCGTCGCCGCGAGCGGCAACGTCGCGTTCCTTCAGCGCCGCCAAAATCAATCGCACGGCCGAAACCGTGCGCGCGTCCCGCGCCTTCATCGACTGTTTGAGCCGGTCGGTGAACGCCTCGCGCAGCATCGGCACGCCTCATACAGTCGGAGTAGTAAAGGTAGCTCGTTTCAAGGCTCGCGGCAATTCCGCACGTTCGGACCTAACTACCTGAATCTACGAAAAGTTCGGCAGGGGCGGCAGTTGACCTCCAAGGATCGAACGGTTATCTCTTGACACCTCCGCCGCAGGATTTCGCAACAATGCGCGACCCGTCGCCGCCACCGTCCGACTGCAACGCCGCACTGGTGCTGGCGGACGGGACGGTGTTTTGGGGCAGCGGTCTCGGCGCCCGCGGCACGGCGGTCGGCGAGGTCTGCTTCAACACCGCGACGACCGGCTATCAGGAGATCCTGACCGATCCCTCTTATGCGGCGCAACTCATCACCTTCACCTTCCCGCATATCGGCAATGTCGGCACCAATTCGGAGGATATCGAAACAACGACACCCGCCGCACGCGGCCTAGTCATCCGGAACCTCATCACCGCGCCGGCCAATTGGCGCGCCGCAACACCACTCGACCGCTGGCTCGAATCGCACGGGCTGGTTGGAGTTTCCGGGATCGACACGCGGCGGCTGACCCGGCTGATCCGCGACCGGGGCCCGCCCAACGGGGTCATCGCCTACGACCCGCGGTGTGCGCTCGACATCCCCGCACTGCACGCGGAGGCGCTAGCTTGGCCCGGTCTCGAAGGGATGGATTTGGCCAAGGAGGTTAGCTGCCGCCAGTCCTACGAATGGGACGAAACCGCATGGCAGCGAGAGGCCGGCTATGGCCGGCAGTGTGAGCCGCGCCACCACGTCGTTGCGGTCGATTACGGCGCCAAGCGCAACATCCTGCGCATGCTCGCCGCAAATGGTTGCAGGGTCACGGTCGTTCCGGCGACCGCCTCGGCCGAGGATGTGATGCGCCACCGCCCCGACGGAATCTTTTTGTCGAACGGCCCGGGCGACCCGGCGGCGACCGGCGCTTATGCTGTGCCCGTGCTGCGCGAGCTGATTGCGACGGGCAAGCCGATTTTCGGTATCTGCCTCGGCCACCAGCTGCTGGCGCTGGCATTGGGCGGCCGCACCTGCAAGATGGCGCGCGGTCATCGCGGCGCCAACCACCCGGTCAAGGACCTCGCCACCGGCAAGGTCGAGATCACCTGCCAGAACCACGGCTTTATCGTCGATCCGGATAGCCTGCCATCAGGGGTCGAGCCGACCCATATGTCGCTGTTCGATAATTCGAACGAAGGGTTGCGGATCGTTGGCAAGCCGGTGTTTTCGGTGCAACACCACCCCGAGGCCAGCCCCGGCCCGCAGGACAGCTACTACCTGTTCGAGCGCTTTGTCGCGCTGATGGAGGAGAATGCCTAGGCGCGACGACATCGAGAGCATCCTGATCATCGGGGCGGGCCCGATCGTTATCGGGCAGGCCTGCGAATTCGATTATTCCGGCGCCCAAGCGTGCAAGGCGCTGAAGGAAGAAGGCTACCGGGTCGTGCTGGTCAATTCGAACCCGGCGACGATCATGACCGACCCGGAGCTGGCCGACGCCACCTATATCGAGCCGATCACGCCCGAGATGGTCGAGAAGATCATCGCCCGCGAGCGACCCGATGCCTTGCTGCCGACGATGGGTGGCCAGACGGCGCTCAACACCGCGATGGCGCTCGCCAAGTCGGGCGTCCTCGAACGGTACGGCGTCGAGCTGATCGGCGCCACCGCCAAAGCGATCGCCAAGGCCGAGGACCGTCAGTTGTTCCGCCACGCGATGGACCGGATCGGCCTCGCCTCGCCGGCGAGCCGGCTCGTGCGCTCGCTGGACGAGGCATTCGTGGCGCTCGACGAGGTCGGGTTGCCGGCGATCATCCGGCCATCCTTCACCCTCGGCGGTGCCGGCGGCGGCATCGCCTATAACGTCGAGGAGTTCGAGGACATCGTCCGGGGCGGGCTGCGCACCTCGCCGGCGAGCGAGGTGCTGATCGAGGAATCGGTTCTCGGCTGGAAAGAATACGAGATGGAGGTCGTGCGCGACCGCGCCGACAACTGCATCATCGTGTGCTCGATCGAGAACATCGACCCGATGGGGGTCCATACCGGCGATTCGGTGTGCGTCGCTCCGGCATTGACCCTGACAGACAAGGAATATCAGCTGATGCGCAACGCCGCGATCGCGGTGTTGCGCGAGATCGGCGTCGACACCGGCGGGTCGAATGTTCAGTTCGCGGTCAACCCGGCGGACGGGCGGCTCGTCGTGATCGAGATGAACCCGCGGGTGTCGCGTTCCTCGGCGTTGGCGTCGAAGGCGACCGGTTTTCCGATCGCCAAGGTCGCGGCCAAGCTCGCCGTCGGCTACACGCTCGACGAGCTCGCCAACGAAATCACCGGCGTCACCCCGGCCTCGTTCGAGCCGACGATCGACTATATCGTCACCAAGATGCCGCGGTTCACCTTTGAGAAGTTCCCCGGCACCGAGCCGCTGTTGACGACCTCGATGAAATCGGTCGGCGAGGCGATGGCGGTCGGCCGCAGCTTTGCCGAATCGGTGCACAAGGCGCTGCGGTCGATGGAGACCGGGCTCTCCGGCTTTGACGAGGTCACGATCGAGGGGGTCGAGAGCGCCGGCAAGGACGCGGTCAAGGCGGCGCTCGCCCGGCCCTCGCCCGACCGGCTGCTGCTGATCGCGCAGGCCTATCGCCACGGGCTGACGACCGCCGAAATCCACGCGGCCTGCCGGTTCGAGCCATGGTTTCTCGACCGCGTCCGCGAAATCGTCGACATCGAAGAGCGGGTGCGGCTGAACGGATTGCCGAGCGATCGGACAGGCTTTTTGCGGCTGAAGCAGATGGGGTTTTCCGATGCCCGGTTGGCGCGGCTCGCTGACCTCGACGAGGCGACGGTCTCCGCCCGGCGCCGCGGCCTCGACCTGCACCCGGTCTACAAGCGCATCGATACCTGTGCGGCCGAGTTCGCATCGCTGACCCCGTATCTCTATTCCTGCTACGAGGGCGACGGGTTCGGCGAGCCCGAATGCGAGGCCGATCCGAGCGAGCGCAAGAAGGTCGTGATCCTCGGCGGCGGCCCGAACCGGATTGGCCAGGGCATCGAATTCGACTATTGCTGCGTCCATGCCGCCTACAGCCTCGCCGAGGCCGGCGTCGAGACGATCATGGTCAACTGTAACCCCGAGACCGTCTCGACCGACTACGACACCTCCGATCGGCTCTATTTCGAGCCGCTGACCGCCGAGGACGTCGTCGAGATCGTGCGGGTCGAGCAGCAGCGCGGGACCTTGCTCGGCGTCATTGTGCAGTTCGGCGGCCAAACGCCGCTAAAGCTCGCGGCCGCGCTCGAACGCGAACAGATCCCGATCCTCGGCACTTCGCCCGACGCCATCGATCTCGCCGAGGACCGGCAGCGGTTTCAGCAAATGCTGACGAGGCTCGGCCTGCGCCAACCGGAGAACGGCACCGCGGTTTCCGCCGAGGAAGCCGAGGCGGTGGCGCTGCGCATCGGCTATCCGGTGGTGATCCGCCCGTCATATGTTTTGGGTGGGCGGGCGATGGAGATCGTGCACGACACGGCCGGGCTCAACCGCTACATGCGCCACGCGGTCAGGGCTTCGGGGACGAGCCCGGTGCTGATCGACCGCTATCTGCAGGATGCGATCGAGATCGACGTCGACGCGGTGTCGGACGGCCGCCACGTCGCCATCGCCGGCATAATGGAGCATATCGAGGAGGCCGGGATTCATTCCGGCGACAGCGCCTGCTCGCTGCCTCCTTACAGCCTCGGCCGCGCGACGATCGACCAAATCGAGCGCCAGACCGTAGCATTGGCGCAAGCGCTCGGTGTCATCGGGCTGATGAACGTGCAATTCGCGGCCAAGGACGGCGACATCTACGTTCTCGAAGTCAATCCGCGGGCCTCGCGGACGGTGCCCTTTGTCGCCAAGGCGACCGGCGTGCCGATCGCCAAGATCGCGGCACGGGCGATGATCGGCGAGCCGATCGGGGATCATTTCGCCGCCCACGCGGTGTTTCGCACGCATGTCGCAGTCAAGGAGGCGGTGTTCCCGTTCGCTCGGTTCCCCGGGGTCGACCTGATCCTCGGCCCGGAAATGAAGTCGACCGGCGAAGTCATGGGGCTCGATGCCGATTTCGGCCGCGCCTTTGCCAAATCGCAGCTCGCCAGCGGCACCTCGCTGCCGCTCGAAGGCTGCGTCTTCGTCTCGGTGCGCGACCGCGATAAAGGCGCATTGATCGACCCGTGCCGCCGGCTGGTCGAGATGGGCTTTGCGCTGGTCGCGACCGAGGGCACGGCTGGCACGCTGATCGCAGCGGGGCTGCCGGCGACCCGGGTCAACAAAGTGCGCGACGGCCACCCGCACATCGTCGACCACATGCTGAGCGGCGGGGTGCAGCTGGTGTTCAACACGACCGAGGGCGCCCAGGCGATCGCCGACAGCTTTAGCCTGCGACGCACCGCGCTCACGCATGCGATCCCGTACTATACAACCGTCGCCGGAGCCCGTGCGGCAGTCCAGGCGATCGCGGCGTTGCGCGCGGGGAGCCTTGAAGTTGCACCATTACAGTCCTACTTTTGATTGCCGCACAGCGGGCTTTGCCGCTTTCCTCCACCTCAGGATGCGAACCCGTCTTCGATGAACAAAATTCCGATGACGACCGACGGGTACAACCGGCTTCGCGAGGAGCTGAAGCAGCTTAAATCCGTTGAGCGGCCGGCCATCATTCGCGCCATCGCCGAGGCTCGCGAGCACGGCGATCTCGCCGAAAACGCCGAATATCACGCCGCCCGCGACCGCCAGAGCTTTATCGAAGGGCGGGTCATGGAAATCGAGGACAAGGTCGCGCGGGCCGAAGTGATCGACCTTTCCAAACTGTCGGGCACGGTGGTCAAGTTCGGGGCGCGGGTCACTCTTGCCGACGAGGAAAGCGACGAGGAGCAGACTTTTCAGATCGTCGGTGAGGATGAGGCCGATGTCAGCCGCGGCCGGCTGTCGGTCACCTCGCCCCTGGCGCGGGCATTGATCGGCAAGGGCAAAGGCGACAGCGTCGAGGTTACGACCCCACGCGGCGCTAAATCCTACGCGGTCGTTACCGTCGATTTCGGCTGACGGGCCGGCGCCGCGATCCGCAACAGAAGATTGCCGCAAACCGCCGAGAGCGCCGACGCGAGCAGCACCGAGATCCGGACGTCGCTGTCGTACCCTTCGGCCGGAAAGGCGAGGGTGCCGATGAACAGGCTCATCGTAAAGCCGATCCCGGTCAGCAGCGCTAACCCGTAAATCTGACGCCCACCGGCGCCTTCCGGCAACCTGCCGATCCCCAATCGGGTCGCGGCCCAAATCGTGCCGGCGATCCCGAGCTGCTTGCCGAAAAACAACCCGAACGCAGTGCCGAGCTGAACAGAGTCGAGCAAGCCCGGTGGGGCAACGCCGGCCAGCCGCACGTCCAAGAGGCGGGTATAAAGCAGGCCCAGTGGCGAATTTGCCAAAATCAACGCCAACGCGGCGGCGGCGCACAGCACGATGCCGCCGGCCGATTCGAGCGCCAGGAATTGCTGCAGCCGCGACACAATCAAATCTCGTTCACCCGGCACTCGCAAAGACGCCCGCCGGATCAATTCTCGGGGTTTTGGTCGTTGTCGTCGCCAAACAGGGGCTGATCGCTGATCGGGATCCCCGGCTCGTCCTTTGACACGCGCAGGGTCAAGGCCGATTTTACATGGCTGACATTCGGTGCCGAGGTCAATTTGGCGCTTAGAAAGCGTTGGTAGCTGTCCCAGTCGACAGCGACGATCTTCAGCAGAAAATCGGCTTCTCCGGTCAGCATGTGGGCTTCGCGCACCTCGGGCCAGGTCGCGACCAGGTGTTCGAACGCTTGAAGATCGGCCTCGGCTTGGCTCGCCAGCCCGACCTGAGCGAACACCGTCACGCCGTAGCCCAGCGCCTCGGGCGCCAGGTCCGCGTGGTAGCCCCGAATGATGCCGGCTTCTTCGAGCGCGCGGACGCGGCGCAGACAGGGGGGCGCCGAAATACCGGCGCGGGTCGCCAGCTCGACGTTGGTGATGCGCCCTTCGGCCTGCAGATTTCGCAAGATCCGGCGGTCGATACGATCAAGCTTGATCCGCCGCATCCGATTCCCTCCCCTAGATGCCCGGATCATAGAAAGGCCCGACGATCCCCGCAATTTTGTTGCGGACGGCCCACTCGGCTTGCCGACGCCAACGGGTTTCCGTAAACCGCGTCGATGGCGTTTGATCCATTCGGGTGGGTATTGCACGACGGCAAGGCGGGAATGGCGAGCCAGGCGGTCGGGCTCGCCGAGGCGACCGGATTTCGCTTCGCCGAAAAGCGGCTGGCGATCCGCTTGCCGTGGCTCTGCCTGCCGCCGCAACTCTGGCCGGCGCCGCTTGCCGCAGCGGGCGGTGGGGGGGCGCGTCTCGAACCGCCGTGGCCCGACTTCCTCGTCGCCTGCGGGCGCAATTCGGCGATGCCGGCGCTCGCGATCCGGCGGGCGAGCGGGGCGCGGACGATCGTCGCGCAAATCCAAAACCCGGGTGTCGGCCGCGACGAATTCGACCTGCTGGTGGCGCCGGCCCACGACCGCCTATGTGGCCCCCGGATTGTTGTGACCCAGGGCGCGGTCCATAGGGTGACCCCGGCGCGGCTCGCTGCCGAACGCGCCCGGTTTGCGGCATTGACGGCATTGCCGCGGCCGATTCTGGCGGTGCTGGTCGGGGGCAGCAACAAGGCTTACCGGCTCACACTGCGTCGTCTCGGTGAAATCGCCGACGCCGTTGCCGGGGTGCTCCGCCGATCGGGGGGCTCGGCGTTGGTGACGCCGTCGCGGCGAACCGGGGCAAAGGGGCTGAAGCTGGTGCGAGACCGGCTCGCCGGGCTGCCGGCGGCGATCTGGGACGGCACCGGCGACAACCCGTATTTTGCTTATCTCGGGCTTGCCGACGCATTTCTGGTGACGGCCGATTCGGTGTCGATGATCAGCGAGGCGGCGGCGACCGGCAAGCCCGTTCACATCCTCGGCCTCGACGGCGGCAACGCCAAATTCGCGCGCTTTCATCAGCTGATGCGTGAGGCGGGGGTCACCCGGCCGTTCGCCGGGCATATCGAATCCTGGTCCTATCCGATCCCGGACGACACCGCGCGGGCAGGTGCGGCATTGCGAGCTTTGATCTTGAGCCGGCTCGACCGGCGGCAGCGCGCGTGAAGGCGGTCGCGGCATATGCCGCCTGCGTCGCGGCGGCGCTGGCGCTCTTTTTGCTGCTGCCGCAGCTCGATTTGTGGGTCAGCGGCTTGTTTTATCAGCCGCAGCACGGCTTTGTGCTGCGCGATTGGGCGCCCGTCACCTTTGTCTATCGCGCGATCCCGTGGATCACCCGGGGCATCGTTCTTGTCGTGGCCGGAGCTGCGGCGTGGCTGTTTCTGATGGAGCGGCCGTTTTGGCGACTCGACCGCAAAGCCTTGTTGTTTGTCGCTCTTTCAACGGCGATCGGTCCTGGTCTCATCGCCAACACGGTGTTGAAGGACCACTGGGGCCGAGCCCGGCCGACGCAGGTCGAAGCCTTCGGCGGAGCGCTTCACTTCACTCCGGCGCCGCTGCCGGGTGCGGAATGCCTGCGAAACTGCTCTTTCGTCTCCGGTCATGCGGCACTCGGCTTCTCCCTGGTGGCATTCGCCTTTCTGTTGCCCCCCGGGGCAACGCGGCGTCGCGGCGTCGCCGCCGCACTCGGCTTCGGCCTGTTC
>DATKHX010000045.1:0-12075 GCA_035510075.1 Allostellaceae bacterium | reverse complement strand
CCGGCAGGAATCGAGATACGGCGCAACGATCCGTGTCGGTGCGGCAGCGGCCGGAAGTTCAAATTCTGCTGTGGCACGGGCCGCTCACCCGAAGCTGCGAGCAATCCCCGAGAAACGGCCTCCGGAGCGCCCTCGCGAGTCGACCCGGCGGCCACGAGAAACGGATCCGGTTTCGGCGCGCTGACCGCGGTCAGCAGATTGCGCCGGGCAGCGGAGGAATTTCGGCGGATATCACCCAATCTCCCGACCGCCTCGGGCGACGAGAACGCAGTGCCGCCGCAGCGCGCATTGGCGGCCGAGCGACATCGGCGGCGCGGCGCGCGGCTCTTTGAGGCGGGCCATCGCGTCGCCGCCGCCGCAGCCTTTACCCAGGCGACTCGGATCGATCCGGGCAATGCTGCGGCCCATCACGCCCTGGGACGCGCGCTGCTCGAGAGCGGCCGGGCCGCGGAGGCGATCGACAGCCTGCGATTGTCGACGGCACTGCGCGACCATGCGCCCGCTTACTGCGATCTGGCGCTGGCGCTACATCGGCAGCGGCTCGACGCCGACGCAATTGCGGCCTATCGGCAGGCCATCGAATTGGCGCCGGCAGCGGTCGAGGCGCATGTCGGACTGGCCGACCTTCTCGAATTGGCCGGCGATTGCGAGGAGGCCGCGCAAAGTTTCCGCCGCGCTGCCGTGCTCGAGCAGGAGACGACGGAGCGTCGGCTGTGCCTGGCCAGAGCGTCGATGATCGAGCGGCATTTCGCCGAGGCCGAGAAGGAGTTGCGGGCGGCGGCGGCGCTCGATCCGGCGGACGACCGCGTGGCCAAGTGTCTCGGGGATGTTCTCGTTCGCCTAGGGCGCTTCGACGAGGCCATCGCGACCGCCGAGCACGTGCTGGCCCTCAATCCGCGGCGGGTCTCCGCCCATTTCACGATCGCCGAGGCGCGGAAATCGACCGAAGCCGATCGTCCGCGATTGGCGCGGATGCTGGCGGCGCTCGACGATGCGTCACTCGACGAGGATGATCGTTTGGTGCTGCACTTTGCCGCCGGCAAGCTTCTCGACGATCTCGGGGAATACCATGACGCAATGCAGCATTTCGATGCCGCCAACCGGATCCGAGCGCGGCATGCGACCTTCGACCGCGCCGAATTCGCCGCCTTCTTTGATCGGCTGAGACAACGCTTCACACCGGAGTTTTTTGCCGCCCGGGCGATGTCGGGCGAGGACGACGAAACACCGCTGCTGATCGTCGGAATGCCGCGGTCGGGCACGACGTTGGTCGAGCGGATTCTCTCGCGGCATCCGCAGATCGGCGCTGCCGGCGAGCTGGCATTCTGGATCACGCGAGCCAATGGCTCCGGAACGTTCCAGGCGCCGTTTTTGAGCCCGCAGGCGGGCCGCTCAATGGCCTGCGAATATCTGTCGCTGCTACGCCGCATTGCGCCGTCCGCCGCTCGGGTGACCGACAAGCTGCCGTTCAACGTGCTCTGCGTCGGCCTTATCCACCTGCTGTTGCCGAAGGCGCGGATCATCCAATGCCGCCGGCATCCCGCCGACACTTGCCTGTCGATGTATTTCACCCATTTTCAGCAAGCATTGCCGTTTGTCAGCGACCGGGGCGCGCTCGTCGCTGCTTACGAGCAATATGCCGGGCTGATGGATCACTGGCGCGCGGTGTTGCCGGCGGAGCGCCTTATCGAGGTCGATTACGAAAGATTGGTTTCCGAGCGCGAGGCAGTCACCCGCGAATTGATCGACTTTGCCGGTCTGAAATGGAATGACGCTTGCCTTTCACCGGAGCGCAATCCGGCACCGGTAGCGACGGCGAGCGTTTGGCAGGCGCGCCAGCCGGTCTATTCCAGCTCGATCGGGCGTTGGCGGCATTATGAACCCTGGTTGGGCGAACTGCGGCAATTGCTTAGCCCGGAAGACGGCAACGCCGGCGCGGGTTCAGCCGAAGGGGGTCCGAACTAGCCTGTTTTCCCCCTGTCGAGCTTCTGCGTCCCCGCTCATGGCTCCTGCGTCCGCGGCGCAAACATGCCCGTCGGCACACCCCGTGGACGCAAAGGGATTAAAGCTAAGGAGCCGCTGCAATTTGGCCGGCTCTCGGCTGAACCAGTGAATTCGCGGGATGCCGAAGGGGGCTCCGGCACTATTGTAGCCTCTCACGCATGCGTTCGGCAACCATCACCGCGGCCGCCGACGGCCCGCCGTCGAAAACGAGTGCACGCCGCCCAAGATAATTCCATGCGAGCACGGGGAGGACTGCCAGTATCTTGGCTAAGGTAGGATTGAAATCCAGGACCTCGGCCAAGCACCAGACGACCGCGCTATTCAGGCTCAGTCCGACGATTGCAATGCAGAACAGCCGACACAATTCTTTCTGACGTGAAAACCGACCCCTGCGGAAAACGAAGGTGCAACAGAGAAAGTAGTTCGCGATCGTTGCAGTGACGAACGACAAAGCTGATGCAGCCAGTAGCCAAATTCCCAAATACCGTAATATCAGAAAGCCGGTAATATCGATTGAGAAACATATTCCGCCCACGATTAAATAGATGCCGAATTGGAGAAACAATATTTGCCGGTGAGCACATATATTTATGATCGCCCGCGGTTTCTCGGCGACGGTCAGGCGGGACGGGCCGAGCCGTGCCGGTGTCATCAGCTTCTTATAGAGCATTTCTCACTGCAATCGTGATCAAAGCCATGTGGGCGCTGTTCGCTTGCCCCTTTGGGATAAGAGGATTTGGCGCCAACCGGCGTCCCGTGCTCAGGATCGCGACGCCCGCGGTCGCGTACGCCCTCGCCGATTTCAGGCAAAATGGCATCGACGTCTCACGGTGTCGGCGAGGCCGCGCGCCCGGCGATGTCGCCTTCCACGTCATGCGCCGGGATTACGACCGACAGCATCCCCGGAACGCCCGCGGCCTCCCACGCCGCGAGCGTGCGAACTTCAAACGGCAACTCTTATCCCCCGACCGATTTCAGCTTCCAGGCGACCCCGTCGATAATCTCTCCCAGAATTGCGTCGATGTCGTAGCGATACCTCCAGCCCGGATAATCGACTTGGAAGCGGCGCGCGTCGGAGATCCACCAGATGTGGTCGCCGGTGCGGTTCTCGTCCGAATAGGACCAGTTCATCGGCTTCCCGGTCAGCCGCTCGCAGGCCGCGATCGCCTCGAGCATCGAGCAATTGGCGTGCCGGCCGCCGCCGATATTGTAGACCGCCCCCGAACCCGGTGCCTGGACGACATGCCAGAACGCGTTGACGAGATCGTAGGAATGGATGTTGTCGCGGACCTGCTTTCCTTTGTAGCCGAGGACGGTATAGGGGTCGCCGGTCACTGCGCATTTGGCGAGATAGGCGAGAAAGCCGTGCAATTTGGTGCCGGAATGGCCGGGCCCGGTCAAGCATCCGCCGCGGAAGCAAGCGGTGCGCATCCCGAAATAACGGCCGTATTCCTGCACGACCACATCGGCCGCGAGCTTCGAGGCGCCGAACAGGCTGTGCAGGCACGAGTCGACGCTCATGCTCTCGTCGATGCCGTGCGCGGCAAACGGGTGCTCGGCGCTGACTTCCCAGCGCAATTCCTGTTCGACGAGCGGCAATAGGTTGGGGGCGTCGCCATAGACCTTGTTGGTGCTGGTGAAGACGAAGGCCGCTTCCGGGCAGTGTCGGCGCGTCGCCTCCAACAGGTTCAACGTCCCATTGGCGTTGACCGTGAAATCGGTCTGCGGGTCGGTTGCCGCCCAGTCATGAGATGGCTGCGCTGCCGTATGAATTACCGCGGCAACGGCGCTGCCATAGCGGGCGAAGACCGTGTCGAGGAGGGCTGCGTCGCGAATGTCGCCATCGACATGGCGATATTTCTTGACCTCGATTTCGAGGCGCTGCCGGCTCCACGCGGTGCTCGCCTCGTTGCCGAAGAAGATTCGGCGCATGTCGTTGTCTATGCCGACGACGTCAAAGCCCTCGGCGGCAAAAAAGCGCACCGATTCGGCGCCGATTAACCCGGCCGACCCTGTTACCAGCACTACGCTCATGCTCGACTGCCGGGCGAAACGTGCTGTTCGAGAAGCGGCTGCAACTCGGCACGGTGCTGCTGAAGCCACTCCCGAACGTCGTCGAGGATCGTGTCGACCGGCCGGGTCGGCGCCCAGCCGGTGACTTTGCACACCAAAGTGTTGCCGGCGACGCGGTACGGTACGTCCGCCCGCCGTGTTTTCGGGTCGGGTTTCAGCTCGGAGCGGCTCCCGGTGCGATCAGCGCATAGCTCGTTGCCGCGGCGACAAGGACTGTCGAAAGCGGCGCCGTCGCCGCCGGGCTGCTCGGCCCGTGACACAGCCAGATTGGAGCCGATAGAACCGGCTCTTGCGGTGATCAAGATCCGCATTATGCCCCCACCCACGACTAATAGTCGACGCACCGGCGGCCGGCAAGCCAACTGTTTCTTGCTCGCCTTTGGCCCGGCCCGGGGGCGCCGGCAAATAGCACCCGACCGATCGTACCCGGACCCATTCGTCATGCGGCGAGGCCGGGACCCACGTCAGACCTGGCCCCCTGGCCTTCGCCGGGACGACAAGAAGCAGAGTCAATTGTCTGGTTGCTACCGCTGGCGCGAAGCCCGAACCGTCGCTCCCGGCACCGCTGCCCGGTGTCGTCGGCTCGCGCCGTCGCTGACAAAGGGCTGCCGCGGCTCGACCACTCGGGCTACTTTCGGGCGGAGGCTGCGATGGAGGGAGGTGCTCATGGTTCCGGTCATCACGACGCCGCGGCTCATGGCGGTGGGTGGCGGGGCGCTCGCCGAGTTGCCGGGAATGCTCGGGCGGCTCGGTCTCGCAGCGCCGTTGGTCGTAACCGACCCCTACATCCAAAGCTCGGGCATTCTCGACCGGGCGACAGCTTTGCTCGATCGGGCGTCGATTCGCTGGCAGGTCTTTGCCGACACCGTTCCCGATCCGACGACGGCAGTCGTCGTGACTGGCGCGCACATCCTCGGAGCGGGCGGTTTCGACAGCGTGATCGCGGTCGGCGGCGGAAGTTCGATCGACACGGCAAAGGCAATGAGCGTGCTCGCCGCCAATGGCGGCCAGATGCGCGACTACAAGGTCCCCAACGAGATCCCGAAAGCGGGGCCGCCTGTCATCGCAATCCCGACCACCGCCGGCACCGGGTCGGAGGTCACGCGGTTCACCGTGATCACCGACACCGAAACCGACGAGAAGATGCTGATCGCGGGCCTCGCCTGCTGCCCGCTGGTGGCGCTCGTCGATTACGAGCTGACCCTGACGATGCCGTTACGGCTGACCGCCGACACCGGGATCGACAGCCTGACTCACGCGATCGAGGCCTATGTCAGCCGCCGCGCCAACCCCTATAGCGACGGGCTCGCCCGCAACGCGATGGGGCTGATCGCGCGCAACATCCGCACCGCCTGCGCCGAGCCCGGCAACCGCGCGGCACGCGAGGCGATGATGCTCGGCGCCACGACCGCCGGGATGGCGTTCTCGAATGCGAGCGTGGCGCTGGTCCACGGCATGAGCCGGCCGATCGGCGCCTTCTTCCACGTGCCGCACGGCCTGTCGAACGCGATGCTGTTGCCCGAGGTCACGGCGTTTTCGGTGCCGGCCGCACTCGACCGCTACGCCGATTGCGCGCGGGCGATGGGCGTCGCCGACGAGGGCGAGGGCAATCAAGCTGCGGTTGTGCGGCTGCTCGACGAGCTCGATCGGCTGAACCGGGATCTGAAGGTGCCGAGCCCGCGCGCTTGGGGCATCGATGCCGCTCGGTACGAGGAATTGCTGCCGGTCATGGCGAGCCAGGCGCTGGCCTCGGGCTCGCCCGCCAACAACCCGCGCGTGCCGACGACCGACGAACTCATCGAGCTCTACCGCCGGGTTTACGGGTGATTGTGGGAGTGTGTCGCGTTCGCCCGCCGCGGGAGGCCTCGACGCCTGCGGGTCAGTCGAGCTTGACCTGGATGTCGTCGCCGACGTGGCGGACGGGATAGGTTTTCAGATCCTCGGTCGCCGGCGGGTCGAGCACCTGCCCGGTGCGCACGTCAAAGCGCGCCGCGTGCAACGGGCATTCGATCGTGTTGCCGTCGAGCCAGCCATCTGAGAGGCACGCAAAAGCATGAGTGCAAATGTTGTCGGTGGCAAACAGCTCGCCGTCGCAGTCGTAGATCGCGATCGAATGGCCGCCAGCCTCGACCCCGATCATGTCGCCCGCCGCGATATCGCTGCGGCCGGCAACGCGCACCCAGCCCTCGCCTTCGCTCATCGGGGCCGCCTCCAGCCTAGAAAGAGGTATCTTCCGAAAACGCCTTGAAGGCGATAATCGTAAACGTATCCTTGACGCCGGGTAACGTCTGCAGCTGCTCGGTCACGAAATGGCCGATGTCGGTCCCTTCGGGCAAATAAACCTTCATCAGCAGATCGTATTGACCGGAAGTCGAGTAGACCTCCGAAACCTGCTCGATGCCGTTGACCGCCTCGTCGGCCACGGCATAGGCCTTGCCGAGCTCGCATTTGACCATGACGAAAATCGTTTTCATCGCGGTCCCCCGTTACGGGTCAAGGGCCGGCGACGATCCTCGGCGGCCGGGCGAGAAAGGCCGGCAGATCGTCGCCAAAACCAACGACCCTTCGCTCGTCCTCCGCCACGCACTCGGTCGGACGCGGTCGGCGCGGCTCCGGGGTCCGCGGGAAGCGCATCACGTTTCCTGCGTCGGCGACGGTCGCAGGCGGCGTATCCGGGCGGGCGGGAGGGCGAGGAGGGCTGGCACGCTGACTGCGGCGTTTCGCTTGCTCGTCTGTCGATTTGCGGCTGTTTTCGGCCGGTTTGCGGCGGTTTCCGGTGCTGCTCCTCGGCTCACGCGAACCAGCCTCTGCACGCACCTCCGTTCGCGGCCGGCGCCGGCGACGTTCCTCGTAGTCGAGTTCGGCCGGCTCGATCCCGTCAACAGCGATCATCCGAATTTCCTTGCCGATCAGCTTTACGATCGCGGCCACCGCCTTGCCGTCCTCGGGTGCCGCCAGCATGAACGAGCGGCCGGACAGGCCGGCCCGGCCGGTGCGGCCGATGCGGTGGACATAATCCTCGGCGTGAATGGGCACGTCGAAGCAAAAGACATGGCTCATGCCCTTGATGTCGAGGCCGCGGGCCGCAACGTCGCTGGCGACCAGAAGGCGGACCTCGCCCCGCTTGAAGCGCTCGAGCGTCTCGGTCCGCTTCGGCTGCGGCATGTCGCCGTGCAGCGCCGCGGCGTCGAAGCCGTGCCGGCTGAGCGATTTGAACAGGATATCCACATCGCGCTTGCGGTTGCAAAAGATCAGCGCGTTCTTGACGTCTTCGGAGGCGATCAACCGCCGCAGCGCGTCGCGCTTGTCGCGCGGGTCGACGACGGCGAGCGACTGGATCACGAGCGCGGCCGGCGAGGCCGGGGGCGCCACCGCGATTTCGATGGGGCTGCTCAAAAACGCGTCGCCCAGCCGGCGGATTTCGGCCGGCATCGTCGCCGAAAAGAACAGGGTCTGGCGGCTTTTCGGCAGCAGGGAAACGATCCGCTCGACATCCGGGATGAAACCCATGTCGAGCATCCGGTCGGCTTCGTCGATGACCAGGATGTGGGCGTCGGAGAGGATGATCTTGCCGCGGCCGTACAGATCGAGAAGCCGCCCCGGCGTGGCGATCAGCACATCGACACCGCGGTCGAGCTTGCGTTCCTGGTCGACAAAGCTCTCGCCCCCGATCAGCAACGCCATCGTCAGCCGATGATATTTCCCGTAGAGCTCGAATGAAGCGGCGACCTGGGTCGCCAATTCGCGGGTCGGCTCGAGGATCAGCGAGCGCGGCATCCGGGCGCGGGCGCGACCCGCCGCCAGCATGTCGATCATCGGCAAGACAAAGCTCGCGGTCTTGCCAGTGCCGGTCTGCGCGCAGCCCAACACGTCCCGCTCATGCTTTACATGCGGGATGGCTTGTTCCTGGATCGGGGTGGGAGTGGTGTAGCCGGCGTCGGAAACTGCCTGAAGGAGTCCAGGCGACAGGTCCAGTTCAGAAAATTCCATCGAGAGGTTGTAGCCTTTTTGTAATATTTAGTTGCATTCGACCTTGTGCCCTAGATCGGGTGCGATACTTGACATGTCAATCTTTTTTTGGAGATGAGGCATGCCCGTGGCACAATGCTGAGCGTGAGCGAGACGTTGCTGGGCGTCACCGCCGGCGATATTGCGGGCGCGGCGTCATTGGCGGAGCCGCCCGTTCATCCTTGTGGCGGAAATTGATCCGTCCTTTGGTCAAATCGTAGGGGGTCATTTCGACCGTGACTCGGTCGCCGGCTAGAATTCGGATGCGATTTTTCTTCATCCGGCCGGACGAATAAGCGAGAGTCTCGTGCCCGTTGTCGAGTTTGACCCGAAAGCGCGCATCGGGCAGCAGCTCCAGCACCGTGCCCTCGAATTCGATCAGGTCTTCTTTGGCCAATCAGTTCTCCTCGATGAAGACGGGGGCGCCGCAGCACCCCCGCAGATCCGTTTCGGCTTTTTAGTCCGCGCGCAGATTGACGGCCGAAACCCGACCGCGTTGGCCCTGTTCGAGCTCGTAGTTGAGCCGTTGGCCTTCGCGCAGATTGTCCATCCCGGCCCGTTCGACGGCAGAGATATGAACAAACACGTCAGCGCCGCCGTTTTCGGGCTGGATAAAGCCATAGCCCTTCTGCGCGTTGAACCATTTGACCGTACCGGTCGCCATTAGCGTAACTCCAAGTAGTAGTAGCAGGGCGCTGCGCGGCCGCGCAGCGCATCGGACATCGGTTGGCTCGGTAGACTCGGTCGGACGATCGCATAGGAACGCTAGGCCGGAAAGCCGAATTCAAACGGGTCGACCACGGTTAGGTAGTTGGCAAGCGCCTCCGACGCAAGGAGTCTTTAGAGGTCGAGATCGCGGACGAAACGGGCGTTTTGCTGGATGTAATCGAACCGCAGCTCGGGGCGCCGACCCATCAGGGTTTCGACCAGCGCCGTCGTGCGCGCACAGGGGCGTTCGGCCTCTGTCGCAACCGCGCCATCCTCGGCTGCGCCGTCGGCGCGCGATCTTATCCTGACCTTGAGCAAGGTCCGGTGCGCCGGGTCCATCGTCGTCGTCTTCAAGTAGCGCGCCGGCATTTCGCCCAGCCCCTTGAAGCGGCTGACCTCGATCTTGCCGCGGCCGGTAAAGCCGCTGCGCAGCAATTCCTCGCGGTGCGCGTCGTCGCGGGCGTAGAGCGTCACCTCGCCCTGGGTCAGCCGGTAGAGCGGCGGCAGTGCCAGATAGAGATGCCCGTTGTCGATCAGCTTCGGCATCTCGCGAAAAAAGAACGTCATCAGCAAAGAGGCGATGTGGGCGCCGTCGACATCGGCGTCGGTCATGATCACGACCCGCTCGTAGCGCAGCGCCTCTTCGCGGTAATGCGCGCCGGAGCCGGCGCCGAGCGCGAGGATGATGTCGGCGAGCTCTTGGTTGGCGCGCATCTTGTCGGCCGACGCGCTGGCGACATTCAGGATCTTGCCGCGCAACGGCAGGATCGCTTGGGTTTCGCGGTCGCGCGCCTGCTTGGCCGAGCCGCCGGCGCTGTCGCCCTCGACCAAAAAGATCTCGGTGCCGCCGGCACTATCGCGGGTGCAGTCGGCGAGCTTGCCCGGCAAGCGCAGTTTGCGCGTCGCACTTTTGCGGGCGAGCTCGCGCTGCTGGCGGCGCCGCTGCCGCTCCTCGGCGCGCTCGACGATGCGCTCGACGAGCAGGTTGGCGCCCGCCGGGTCGGCGCCGAGCCAATGGTCGAAATGGTCCTTGACCGCGTTCTCGACGAGCCGCGTCGCCTCTGCCGAGGCGAGCCGTTCCTTGGTCTGGCCCTGAAATTGCGGGTCGCGAATGAACAATGACAAAACCAGCGCCGCGGCGCCGCTCACGTCCTCGGCGGTCGCCTGGGCGGCGCGGCGGTTGCCGGCGAGTTCGCCGTAGCCCTTGAGCGCGCGCAGCAAGGCATTGCGCAGCCCGGTTTCATGGGTCCCGCCGTCCGGCGTCGGAATGGTGTTGCAATAGGAGTGACTGAACCCGCTTTCCGCGTCCTCGGGCCACGCCACTGCCCATTCGACCCGCCCGCCATCGGGGAGAGCGGCCGCACCGACGAACGATCGCGGCGTCAGCATCCTCTGCCCGTCGAGGCTGGCGGCGAGGAAATCGCCGAGGCCGCCGGGAAAATGCAGCCGCGCCTCGGCTGGGACCGCGTCCGGGCGCGGCAAGGCCGGGTCGCAGCTCCAGCGGATTTCGAGGCCGCGGAACAGGTAGGCCTTGGACCGCGCCATGCGGTAGAGAAGTGCCGGGCGAAAGCCGATGCCGGTGAAAATCTCGGGATCGGGATGAAATCGCAGGGTCGTGCCGCGCCGGTTGTGCACCGGCCCGCAATCCTGCAAGTCGCCACAGGGCACACCGCGGCTGTAGGATTGCCGCCACAGTCGCCGGTCGCGCGCCACTTCGACTTCGAGCGCGTCCGACAGCGCGTTGACGACCGACACGCCGACACCATGCAGACCGCCCGAGATGCGGTAGGCCTCGCCGCCGAACTTGCCGCCGGAATGCAACGTCGTCAGGATGATCTGGAGCGCCGATTTGTCCGGGAAGCGCGGATGAGGATCGATCGGGATGCCGCGGCCGTTGTCGCGCACCGTCAGCCAATCGGAGGCGGCGAGCTCGATCTCGATCCGCGTCGCGTGGCCGGCGACCGCCTCGTCCATTGCGTTGTCGAGGATTTCGGCGGCGAGGTGGTGGAGTCCGCGCTCGTCGGCGCCGCCGATATACATCCCGGGACGGCGGCGAACCGGCTCGAGGCCCTCGAGCACCTCGATGTCCTTCGCGGAATAGGTGTCGGCGGCGGCCGCAGGTGGCGGGTCGAACAGATCGGGCATCACGCGAATATAGCGGTGGCTTTTATCGGCGCAAGCAGCATTCGGTGTGTGGTAGCGTTCATAGCAACTAAATCTTGGATCAACTATGGTGAAGTTACGTTGCGGTGGCGGCCGATTGGAAACAAAATTCGGGAACTCGGCCGGGCGTCGCCGGCGTTATAATGATGATGCAAATGCCTGTCGCGATGACCAACGAGCGGAAGATCTGGGAAGCGGCCTTGCTTCTCGTCCGTCGGCACGGTGCCGCCGCCGCCGATGTCGCCCAGCGCGAGGCGCAGCGTCTGCGGAGCGGCGACGACGCGCTTACCTGCGTCGTCTGGTGCTGGATCGCCCGGTCGACGGCGGAGTTGCTGCGCCCCTTCCCGGATGACGGCGAGCGGGTGCATTGACGTGGGTTTTGCGCCCCACCCTCTTAACCCAGGCGCCACTCGTCCCGATATCCCGCAACAGTGGATCGCCTTTTTGAGAGGAAGCTTATGGCCGGGGGTCTTTTGGGCCGTCTGACGGGCAAGGGGCATGCGAGCAACAAGCAATTCGCGGTGGCGATGAGCGAGGAGGATTGGCGACGCAAGCTGTCGCCCCCGGCTTTTCACGTGCTGCGTGAGCACGGCACCGAGCGCGCCGGCTCAAGCAAGCTCGACAAGGAATACGCGGCCGGCATTTATCATTGCGCGGGCTGCGGCGAGCCGCTCTTTGCCGCCGCCGCCAAATTCAACAGCGGCACCGGCTGGCCGAGCTTTTCGAAGCCGCTCGACGGCGCCGTCGAAACCGAAACCGACCGCAGCCTTTTCATGACCCGAACCGAAGTCCATTGCCGCCGCTGCGGCGGCCATCTCGGCCATGTCTTCGACGACGGCCCGCAGCCGACCGGGCAGCGCTATTGCATGAACGGCGTGGCGCTCGATTTTCACGCCGGCGAGAGCATGCCCGAGGCGAACGCCGAGGCGGGTACAGGGCAGCCCGAGAGCCGCTAAGCTAAGCCCTTCCGACTGAGCGGCGGCGTGCGCCTTCCCGCCTCATCGAGGGACTGAGGTGACGAAGTCCGGCATCCGCGGTTGCGCTTCCGCTTCCCCCGCCCACGGTGTTGCAGGGGCCGCGCGGGGTCAGACGGAGTAGTACATCTGGAATTCGACCGGG
>DATKHX010000044.1:0-9352 GCA_035510075.1 Allostellaceae bacterium | reverse complement strand
ATCGCACGAATGTGGGCGTTGGTGATTTCTAAAAGATCGCGGATCGGGCGCGGCGGGTCGAATTCCGTCGACCAGAAAAATCGCACGCCGTCGCGGGCCTCGTGTTTGGCGACAAGGCAATTCGGCGCGCCGGCCGCCCGGTTGTACAACCCCACCGCCGAGTAGTTTTCCTGGTGGCTGACGATCATCACCCCTTCAGTCCCAGGAAAAGCGTATTTCATTGCCGAAAACCAGCGGCACAACACCTTCAATTCCGGCTCGGTAAACTCGTATTTGCTTGGAGCAGTCGAGGTCGTCCCATTTATCCGCGGTAGCGTCCCTTGCAACGCCAGCGGAAACGGAACGATGTTCGTATGTTCAGACGCGTGTTCCACTTTGCCCCCGCCTCTAAGGCCGCCCTGGCGCCGGCCGTGTCCCCGTCTTCCGATGCCAACCGCATGCGGCCGAGCATGCATACCCGTTTCGCTTCCATCAGGAGCGAGTCGACGGCGAACCGATAAGTCGCAAACTGAGGCACTATTTATCGGTTCACGATCGATACAGCGCACACTCCCAATTTCATTAAAACCAATACTATCGGACATCGAATCCGAGTCAATCGGGCCAAGGCCGGTTCGCGCCTTTTGCGGGAGGGTTGTGGCTACGACGCAACAGTGACAAAAACGCTACACCCGTCTGGAAGCTGCGCTTCGCCACACGCGCCGAACAGGGTTGACCTCCAGCCGCGGCTCTGTTACTCACGCGACGATGACTTTTGAGCGCGAAACCCTGCGACTTACCGCCTCGGTGTCCTGACGGGCGCCGTTCGAGGCTGTTTTCGTTCCCCGGCGGGAACGTTTGATTTCTCGGTTTTCGCGCTATGTCTCCATATCACACGATCGACGGTTCTGCGGTGCAAGGCCGCCTGTTGAAGGCCGTTTGCTGGGTGCCGGTTCGGCGACTTATCGGCGGCCGGCGGCGCTGATTCATCTCCGCCGGCCGTCAACGCCCCGCAACGTAATCGATACGCGGCCGCTCAGCGGCGGTTGTCCCGCACCAGGAGCTTCCGATGTCAAGTATGCCGATCCACAAATACCGCCCATTCACCCCGATCAACTTGCCCGATCGCAGCTGGCCGGCTCGGATCATCGACCATGCGCCGACATGGTGCAGCGTCGACCTGCGCGACGGCAACCAGGCGCTCGTCGAGCCGATGGGGCCCGACCGCAAGCGGCGCATGTTCGACCTGCTGGTCAAGCTCGGGTTCAAGGAAATCGAGGTCGGCTTTCCGGCTGCCTCGGAGACCGATTTCGCCTTTGTCCGCGAGCTCGTCGAACAGGATCTCGTGCCCGAGGACGTCACCATCCAGGTGCTGACCCAGGCCCGGCCCGAACAGATCGAGCGCAGCTTCGACTCGGTTCGCGGCGCCCGGCGCGCAATCATGCACCTTTATAATTCGACCTCGACCTTGCAGCGCCGCGTCGTCTTTGGTCTCGACAAGGCCGGCATCGTCGACATCGCGGTCACCGCCGCTCGGCTGATCCGCGACCTCGCCGAGCGAATGCCGCAGACCGACATCATCCACCAGTATTCGCCGGAAAGCTTCACCGGGACCGAGCTCGAGTTCGCGGTCGAAATCTGTGAAGCGGTAATGGATGTGTGGCGGCCGAGCCCGACAAAGAAAACCATCCTAAACCTGCCCGCGACCGTCGAGATGGCGACCCCCAACATCTATGCCGACCAGATCGAATGGTTTGGCCGCAACGTTCGCGATCGCGACAGCATCGTGTTGAGCCTGCACCCGCACAACGACCGCGGCACCGCGGTGGCGGCGGCCGAGCTTGGCGTCATGGCCGGCGCCGATCGCATCGAAGGCACGTTGTTCGGCAATGGCGAGCGCACCGGCAACGTCGACGTGATGACCCTGGCGCTCAATCTGTTCAGCCAGGGGATCGATCCCGGCCTTGTCATCGCCGACATCGACCAAATTGTGCGCACCGTCGAGCACTGTAACCAATTGCCGGTCCATCCGCGCCATCCCTATGCCGGCGAGCTCGTCTACACGGCGTTTTCGGGCTCGCACCAGGACGCGATCAAAAAGGGGTTCGAGGCGCTCGAAAAGCGCAACGACGCGTTGTGGGAGGTGCCCTACCTGCCGATCGACCCCAAGGATCTCGGCCGCACCTACGAGGCGGTGATCCGGGTCAACAGCCAGTCGGGCAAGGGCGGCGTCGCCTATGTGCTGAAGGCCGATCACGGGCTCGACCTGCCGCGCGGGCTGCAGGTCGAATTTTCGAAACGGGTGCAGGAGGTCGCTGATCGCACCGGCAAGGAATTGACCAGCGCCGACATCTGGTCGCTATTCGAGGCGACCTATCTCGGCCGCGACGGCATCGTGCTCGCCGATTACAGCTTATTGCCGGAGCCGCGCGCCCCCGAGCGGCGGCGGATCGTCGCGACGGTGCTGGTCGACGGCAGCGAGCGCAAAATCGAGGGGGTAGGGAACGGCCCGATCGACGCCTTTGTCGACGCGCTCAGGGGCGAATGCGGGATCGCGCTGACCGTCGGCGACTATCGCGAGCACGCTTTGGGTGCGGGCGCCGACGCCCAGGCCACCGCCTATGTCGAGATTCGCGACGACCACGATGCCACCCTGTGGGGCGTCGGCATCGACGGCAACATCGTCACCGCCTCGCTGAAAGCCGTTGCCAGCGCCGCGACGCGCGCGCGATAGGGCGGGGCCGCTCGGCGCCGTCGCCGGCCAATCTCAACGCGATCGGCTGCTCGGTAACCTCAAATATCGAAGAACACCGTCTCGTTGCCGCCTTGCATCACGATGTCGAAGCGCCAGGCCGGCCCGCCGGGGCCGGCTTGGCCGGGGGCGACCAGCGTGCGCCTTCGTGCCGGGTCTTCGATCGACTGCAACACCGGATCCGCCTCGTTGGCGGGGTCGCCGGCGAAATAAAGGCGGGTGTAGAGCGGCTTTAAGAGCCCGCGGGCGAACAGCGCCACGGCGATGTGCGGCGCCTGCAAGGCGTTGCCGCGTCCCGGCACCGGACCTGGGCGGATCGTCATGAAGCGGAAGCAGCCGTCGGCATCGGTCGAAACCCGCCCGAAGCCGCGGAAATGCGGGTCGAGCGGCTTATCGGTGCGGGCGTCGTCGGGATGGGCATAACGCCCGGCGGCATTCGCCTGCCATAATTCGAGGCAAGCGTCGGCGACCGGGGCGCCATCGCCGTCGCTGACCCGGCCCTCGACGGCGATCCGCTCGCCTTGCGGGTTGTCTTTTGTCAGATCCGCCCACTCGGCGCGGTCGAGCGCCAGATGAAAAAACGGGCCGACCGTCTGCGACGGCGTCGCGACCAGCTTGTCGGCCATGTCAGGGGTTCTCCATCGGGGTGGCTTCGCGGCCGCGCAGCACGATGTCGAAACGGTAGCCGAGGGCCCACTCCGCCTCGCTGAGGTTTGGGTCGTAACCCGAGATAAGCCGTTCGCGGGCCGCTTCATCCGCCGTACCGAGAAAAATCGCGTCGAGTGCTAATAATGGGTCGCCAGGGAAATACATCTGCGTGATCAGCCGGGTTGCAAAGGCCGGGCCGAAAACTCCGAAATGGATGTGCGCCGGGCGCCATGAGTTGTACGTATTGCGCCACGGATAGGCGCCGGGCTTGATCGTCAGAAAGCGGTATTCGCCTTGGTCGTTGGTCACGGCTTGGCCAACGCCGTCGAAATTCGGGTCGAGCGGCGCGTCGTGCTGGTCGACCGGGTGGCGATAGCGGCCGGCGGCGTTGCATTGCCACAGCTCGACCAGGGTACCGGGAACCGGGCGAGCGTCCTCGTCGAGCACCCGCCCGGCGACGATGATCCGCTCGCCTAGCGGCGGACCTCCGCGGCCCTGAGTGAGATCGATGGCGTCCGGGCCGGCCCACCCGTCGCCAAACATCGGGCCGGTGACCTCGGTCAAGGTGTGGTCAAGGCGGATCGGCGGATGCTTCGGTGCGCGCTTGACGGTGCTGCCGTAAGCAGGGTGAAGGTATGGCGGCTGACCGCCCTCGGCGGCTCGCGCGAACGGCCGGATCGCATCGGACATCGGTCAAATTCTCCCTCTGGCTCGGCGGCGCCTCAACTCGCGCACAAACTGCGCAGTGGGCGCGGGTGGGTCAAGCGGGCAATGCCAGGGTGCGGCGCGATCGTTTCGGGAACAGTCGGGATTTCAAATACCGGTCTTCCACGAGCTCGCCGATGCATAGCTTCTGCAGTTCTCGGGGTATTTAATTCAAATTGAAGGAATTGCGCACGATGTCCAGCTAAGTCGAAGACGAGGCGCCCCGCCGCGCCGGGGAGGCCGTGATGTGGCGCCGAGACCATGAATACTCCATAGCCGAGCTGCTTGATCACCCGGTGCTGACAATGGCGATGAGGAGCATGGGAATGGACCGCCGCGCGGTCGAGTTGTTGCTCGAGACGGTGGAGGATGATGCCGATCGCCAGCGCGGCCGGACCGACGACCCGGTTATTGCCTAGCCTTCGCGGCGCTTCGACGGCCACGAATTTGCCACCCGGCCTGGCAGCGGCCGCGGGGCGAAAGCGACGCCCTCTCCGTTACGCTTTTGACCGGCCACCCGGGTTCGAGCAGGGAGAGGGAAACATAAATGCTCTCGTCCGAAAACCAGTGTTCAGGGCTCTTGCTACGATCGCCGTCATCGCAGCCGGATGCGCCGCGCGGACCGATTCAGCCTTGGCACGGTTTCCCGCCGGGGCAGACCCGATCGAGCCGGACCACCAGCGGCAGAAAGAAGACCCGCACCGTCAGCGACACCGGCAACAGTCTCGCGTCGTCGGTCAGGGTCAAAGCAACCGGTCGCGGTGCGTCGTCGGGATCGCCGTCGTCGCTCGATTCGCCTTTGAATCCGGCAATCGGCCGTAAAGACATCTCGACGCGCACCACGCCGGGGGTCTGTTGATCTTTCGGCAGAATGCGGCCGAGCACGTCGAAGCGACGCGTCCCATCATAGACCGGGACCACAAAGGTGGCATTCGGTGTCGCCTTGCGGGCGGCGACCGCGGCACGGATCCGCTCGAACGCGCTCAATGGATCGACGATGCCACGCCGGTACTTCTCGGCGAGCGGCGGTTTGCGGCTGGTGTCGTCGTCGGCGCGCTCGGCCACAACGGCTCCATCGCGGACGATAAAGCGCATTCCGATACGGCTGTTGCGGCGCTTGCGCAGATCGTAAATCGCGTCGTAACGCAACGGATCGGCGGGCCCGCCGGGAGCGAGCCGTCCGGCGGCCTGAGCCCGGCCGCGAAAATGGGTGACGAGGTGCGGCACCCCGTCGGTGCTGATCTCGATCTCGTCGTGATAGGCCATGGCGGCATCGTCGAGCTTCAGGCGGATCTGCGCCGCTGGCAGGCCTGCCCAATAGGCGCTGTAGGTGGCGACGACTTCGTCGGCCCGGGCGGAGCCGCTCGCGGCGGCTAGCACCAACCCAGCGCCCGCAACAGCGGCTCTCATAGCGCCGCGCCCACACCTCGATGGCGGGCGGGCCGCCGCCCCATTCGTCACGCCGGCAAATAGCTCCAGGCAGCGCCGTCCCACACGATCTTCTCGCCGCTCGGAAAGCGCAGCTCGAGAGCGCCGGTTTTCGAGCGCGTGCGACGCACCTCGCCTCCCGACTCCAGCTGCTCGGCTTCCCAGCGGTCGGTGAGCGCCAGCCCGATCCGGCCGGGGCTCAACCCGTCCCTTTGCAGCGCAACGGCGTCGTCGAGAAGCTCGCGCACGGCGCTCATGACGTGACCTCGATCTTGTCGCTCCGAGCCGCACCTTACCACGCCGTCCGCCAAGCTGGGCAAAATCGCCGCGAGGACGGCCCGGTGGCGGTGCATCGCAGGTTCAGGGTCCGCGGCAGATGACGTTGAGCAGCGCCTGACGCTTTTCGACAGTGACAGCGCGCAACGCGCGATCGAGGGCTGCCGGCAGCTCGGCCGGGTCCTCGACCCGCTCGCCATACCCCCCGGCGGCGGCGCACACCTGCTCAAAGGCCGGCAATTCGTCGAGGTCGATCAACGGCGGCTTGTTGCTGCGCATCGCCTCGCCCTGCGGATACATCCCCATCGTGGCGCGCCGTACTGCACCCCACATCGAATTGTTCATAATCACGAACAATACCGGCAGACCGTGAGCCGCGGCGGCGTGATGCAATGCCACCGGGTTGCCGAAGAGATGCGAGCCGTCCCCCAACGTGGCGACGACGAGCCGGTCGGGGGCCGCGAGCTTGGCGCCGAGGGCCGCACCCCCGCCCCAGCCGAGCCCCGAGGCCGGGCTCGACCCGAAATAGGTCCCGGGCAGATTCGACCCGCAATATTCGGGCATCAGCGTGTATTCGTTGACCAGGATCGCATCCTCGGGCTTGGCGTCGGCAATGCACGCGCTGGCCCAGGCCATATGGATCGGCCGCATTCCAGCGACGGTCTCGCGGGTCTTGCGCCACCCCGCGCGCAGCACTTCCCGCAGGCGCGCCACGCGCTGCCGCCGTGCCTCGATCGCGGGCTTCGCGACATGGCGCTCGAGCGCCGCGGCGAGCACCGGCAGAGCCGAGCTTGGCGTGGCGGTCACTGCCAGATCGCACGGAAAGCCGCGAATCGGGTAGCGCTGGAACAGCGGGTCGACGCCGAGATGGACGACCCGGCAGTTGGGCCGCGGCGCCTTCAGGCTCGGGACCCAAGGGACGTCGCACTCGAGCACCAGGATCGCGTCGGCATCGTCGAGATAGGGGCTCGCGTCATAACCGAGATGACAGGGATGGTCGGCCGCCATGCAGAGATGGCGCGGCCGGTGCTGCACGACCGGGATCGCGAACCCCTCGGCAAGATCGGCGAGCGCTGCAACCGCCGCCGGTTCGCGCCCGGCGCTGGCGGTGATGATCAGCGGGTTTTCCGCCGCGGCGAGAATGCGGGCAGCCTCGTCGATCGCACCGAGATCAGGCCCGGGCGGCGCTGCCGCAATCCGCCGTGACGGCATGTCATAGGCAAAGCCGGGCAACGGCTCCGCCAACACCTCGCGCGGTAACGATAGATAAATCGGGCCTTTTGGCTCGCTGGTGGCGACGGCGAGCGCGCGGTCGACGACGGTTTCGAGCTGTTGGCCATTTCTGAGCTCGTAATCCCATTTGACCAGCTCGCGCACCATTCCCGCCTGGTCGAACATCTCCTGCGCCCAATGGATGTAAACGTCGCGCGCACCCGGTAACCCCGCCTCGGTCAATGGCGAGCGCCCGGCGGTAAACAGCAGCGGCACGTTCTCGCGGGCGGCGTTGAACACCCCGCACACCCCGTTGGCGGTGCCGACGCTGACATGCACCATCACCGCCGGCACCCGGCCGGTGACCATCGCCCAGCCATGCGCCATCGACAGCGCCAAATTTTCATGGGTTGCAAGTACCGGCTTTGGCACCGGCGCGCCGGTGCGCGCCGCTTTGGCAAAGGCCTCGACCAACGGCGCGAAGTCGGTGCCGGCGTTGGCAAAGAGGTATTCGACCCCGCGCTCGGCCAAGAGGGTCAGATAAGCTTCGGCGACGCTGTCGACCGCCAATTCCTTGCGCGCCATATGGCTCCTCCACGAACACCTCTGCGCCCAATTCTGCCTTGATCGGGGATCGCGGGTAAATCCATTAGGCGGCGGGAAAGCGGGGCAGCGGGCGGCCGTCGAGGCGGGCGGCGGCGAGGCCGAGATGGTGCAGCACAGTCGGCGCTATGTCGACCAGCGACGAGCGGATGCGGCGTGCGCCCGGCGCGAAACCGCCGCCAGAGACGAACAGGAACGGGCGCTGCTCGTTGGCACCGAGCCCGCCATGCTGGCCAAAGCCGGTCACGTCCTTGGGTTCGAGCGAGTCGCGCACGATGTGGCTGTGCCCCGGCACGCCATATGGGTTGGCGCGGTCGTCGGCTTTCATCGTGATCGCGACCCGCGCCGACGAGCCCAACGGCAGGCCGGTTTCGGCGAGGCCGGCGCCGGTGAAGACGCGCCCGATCCAACTCTGTGTCTCCAGAAAGCGTGCGACCTCGGCGACCCGCGCGCTCTCGGGCTCCGTGAAATAGAGGAGTGCCGCGGTCCCGTTCGGGGCGACGACGACATCGGAAGAACCCGGCGCCCGCTTCAGCCCGGCATCGACCAGGAGCCGGTCGAGATCGATCGTCTCGGCGACGGTCTCCATGCCGTGATCCGAGCCGACGACGAACAGGATCTCCTCGCCGCCCGGATCGAGCCCGGCAGCCGTCTCGGCGACGCGGCGGACATTGGCGTCGGCGGCGGCGATCGCGCGGCGATGCTCGGGCGAGCCCAATGGCGTGTGATGGCCGGTATAATCGGGCTCCGACAGCCACAGCACCGCGAGCGCCGGCGCTCTATCGCGCAACACCTCGGCGCAGAAGCGCTCGGTGACGGCGTTGTCCCCGGCCTCGCCCTTGCCGACCGCCAATCCCTCTTCGGCCGGCAGCGGCCGGCGGCCGGGGCCAAAGCTGCCGGCGGCGTTGTAGACCCAGCCATAGCCGTCGGGATCGAGGAAATATGCGGCACCCGGCGACACGTTCGAGAATGCGATCGCGGTTCCGCCGGCCCGCGCGACGCGCTCGGCCATTGTCGGCATATGCAGGGTGCGCCCGGTGGCGCGGTGCAGCCGGTCGCGGAAATCGGGCTTGCCGACCGACAGGCAGACGAGGCCGTCGCCCTCGTCGATCGCCATCGTGTTGCCGAGCAGCCCATGCCGCGCCGGCAGGCAGCCGGTCGCGATCGAGGCGGCACTCGTGCGCGTCGTCGACGGGAAGACGCCGGAATGGTTTGCGAATTGCGCCGAGCGGTTGCCGAGCTCGGTCAGGAACGGTGCGTCTTCGGGCGTAATCAGGTCGCGGCGCAGGCTGTCGCAGATGACGATGACGGCGCGCTTCATTCGCATACCCTTTCGTTGCCGCCGGCTTCGCGGGCGCCGGGGTCGCACGTCAGCATAGCGCGGCGCAACGGTTCGGGCAGCGGCGTCTTTTCGCCGGTGGAGTTGACGACCAAGATCAGCACGGCGCGGCCTTGCGCGCATAGACCTTGGCGCCACACCGCGTATTCCATCTCGAAGCTGGTCCGCCCGAGCCGCACGGTGCGCGCGGTAACCAGGATTTCGTCGCCGTAAACCAGGGGCCGCAAATAGCGGATGCCGGTCTCGGCCATCACCGGCCCGGGTGTGGCCGGCGACAATGCCGGCAGCCCGACGGCTTCGAGGTAGCGGTTGCGCGCCTCCTCGAACCATTCGAAATAGGCACGGTGGTTGGCGTGGCCGAACGGGTCGCATTCGCTCCACCGCACCCGATGGCGGATCGCGAACGCCCA